>CANQQO010000010.1 GCA_947625965.1 uncultured Oscillospiraceae bacterium | reverse complement strand
AGCCCCATTTTTTGAGGGCTTGATTTCGTGCGCCCTTTTTCGGAATGGTGCTGGAATCACAATGTTTCAACCTTTCCTCATCTCCCGCCCAGTTCTTTTCGTCATTGTACCACATCCCCGCGGCCTTTGCAACCCGCCGCTTGACAAATCCCGCCGTGGGAAATACAATAGTGGGGACTTGAGCCGAAAGGAGGCCCCCTGATGTCCTACTCTCTCCGCGCCCTGCTGCTGGGCTTCGCCATCGATCTGGTCCTGGGGGACCCCCACGGATTTCCCCATCCCGTCGTGCTGATGGGAAAGCTGATCTCCCTCCTGGAAAGGGGACTCCGCCGCCTCCTGCCCAAGACCCCCGCCGGGGAACGGCTCGCCGGGGGAATTTTGTGGGCGGCCACGGCGGGACTGAGCTTTTTGGTGCCCTTTTTCCTGCTGTTTTTCGTCTACCGGTGGAACGTCTGGCTGGGCCTGGGGCTGGAGAGTGTCATGTGCTGGCAGATCCTGGCCACCCGGTCCCTGCGGGACGAGAGCATGAAGGTCTATTTCGCCCTGAGAAACGGGACCCTGGCGGAGGCCCGCCAGGCGGTGAGCATGATCGTGGGCAGGGACACGGAGCGGCTGGATGAGAAGGGCGTGGCCCGGGCCGCCGTGGAGACCGTGGCGGAAAACGCCTCCGACGGGGTGGTGGCGCCCCTATTCTATCTGCTGCTGGGGGGCGCGCCCCTGGGATTTTTCTACAAGGCCGTGAACACCATGGACTCCATGCTGGGCTACACCGACCCGCCCTATACCCATATCGGCCTGGTCCCGGCGAAAATGGACGATCTGTTCAACTATCTGCCCGCCCGGCTCACCGCTCTTCTCATGCTGCCGGCGGGGGCGGTCCTGGGAATGAATGTGAAAAACGGCTGGACCATTTTCCGCCGGGACCGGTTTAACCACGCCAGTCCCAACTCCGCCCAGACCGAGTCCGTCTGCGCCGGGCTGCTGGGCTTGCGGCTGGCGGGGGACGCCTGGTATCACGGGGTGCTCCACAAAAAGCCCTTCATCGGCGACCCTCTCCGGGAGGTCACGCCGGAGGACATCCCCGCCGCCTGCCGGCTGCTCTTCGCCACCGCCTTTCTGGCCCTGGCGGTGGGAGCGGGGGGAAAGTTGTTGATTCTGTTCCTGCTTTGACGCCCCGGGCCCTCCGGGGCAAACTTTTTTCCAGGAGGGCGAAACCTGGAAGCATTTTTGACGAGTAGATGGGTGAAAAGCGCTTTTCCCCGGAAGGGAGGAGAATCATGGAGGATCAAGCCATCGTATCGCTGTATTTCGCCCGGAGCGAGGAGGCCATCGCCCGGACCCAGGAAAAATACGGCCGTTACCTGGAATCCATCGCCCACAATATCCTCTCCGACCGGGAGGACTGCCGGGAGAGCGTCAACGACGCCTACCTGGCCGCCTGGAACACCATCCCGCCCCAGCGGCCGGAACGGCTGGGGACCTACCTGGGCAAGCTGACCCGCCGCATCGCCATCGACCGGTTCCGCCGGAACAACCGGGCGAAGCGAAAGCCGTCGGAATACGCCCTGTCCTTAGAGGAGCTGACCGAGATCCTCCCCGGCGGTGGGGACCCGGCCCGGGCCTGGGAGGGCAAGGAGCTGATCCGGGCATTGGAGGATTTTTTGCGGGGGCTGCCGGAACGGACCCGGCGGGTATTTTTGTGCCGGTATTACTATTTTGATCCCCTGGAGCGGGTGGCCGCCGAGAGCGGCATGACCGTCCCGGCGGTGAAAAGTCTGCTCTGGCGCACCCGAGCGGCCCTGAAGACCCATCTGCAAAAGGAGGGATTCGACCTATGAACCCTGACGATCTTTTAGACGCCCTGGGCGAGATCGACCCGGCGCTGCTGACCGGGGCGGAGCAGGCCCGGAAAAAGCGCAAAAGGCCCCTGCTGCTGCCCCTGGCGGCCTGCTTGGCGCTGGCGGTGACGCTTTTCGCCTTCCGGGCCGTCCGGCCCGGACCGGACCAGGTCGCCGCCGGCGGGCCCCAGACCAGCGGCCCCCAGACCGGTGGACCCATGACTGCCCCGTCCCAGAGCTTCAGCGCCCCGGCGGAGCAGACCACCGCCCCCGCCGCGACCAAGCCGCCGGCCCCCGCCACAGGGACGGATGGTCAACCCCACGACGCCGGGACGGATGGTCAAGCCCCCGCCGCCGGGCTCGACCCCAGCGCCGACGGCCTGCCGGGTGACTTTATTATTAAAGACGAGGCGCTGAAATTGACCGTGACCATTACGGAGGCGGCGGAGGACGGCTTCTTCGTCCAGGTGGACGATGCCGGCCCGGGCGGGACCCAGTTGGTGGGGGAAATTGTGCTGGTCCGCCTGGCGGAGGGCCTGATCCCGGACCGGCCCTGGTCCCCGGGGGACACCGTCACGCTGGTGTGCCAGCCCCGGGATCCGGACGGGAGCTATCTCGTCATTGACATTGAAGGAGGAGAAACATGAAAAAATATGCTTTGATTCTGGCCCTTGCCCTGCTGCTCACCGGCTGCGCTCCGGCAATTCCCAATGGGACCCAGCCGCCCACCGTTTCCCAGGCGCCGTCCACCCAGCCGCCCGCCACCCACCCGGACCCCGGGACCCTTCCGCCCCTGGTCCCCGCCTCTGTCACCCGGGAAAACCGGGTCCAGGCGGCGGACTTTGCCCTGCGTCTGACCAGCGCGGCGGCAAAGGCGGGGGAAAACACCCTGGTGTCCCCCATGAGCGTGCTGTTCGCCCTGGCCATGACCGCCAATGGCGCCGCCGGGGAGACCCGGGAGCAGATGGAGGCGGTCCTGGGGGCCAAGGTCCAGGACCTCAACGCCTACCTGTACGGACTGCGGCAGGCGGCTCTGGAATCCGGGGCGCTGAACATCGCCAACGCCGTCTGGTGTGAGCCGGAGGAACAGGTGCCCCTGCGGCCGGATTTTGAGGAGGCCGTCCGGGAATGGTACGGCGCGGAGCTGTTCCGCCAGCCCTTCACCCGGGCCACCCTGGAGCAGATCAACGAGTGGGTAAAGAAACAGACCGACGGGCAGATCGAGGAAATTCTGTCGGACCTGCCCCAGGAGACGGTGATGTGCCTGGTCAACGCCCTCTCCTTTGACGCGGAATGGGCCGACCCCTTCCGGGAGGACCAGATCGGCCCCGCCGACTTCACCCAGGCGGACGGGACGGTAAAGGAGACGGATTTCCTGTACGGAATGGAGTCAATCTACCTGGAAAACGAACTGGCCACCGGCTTCCGGAAGGACTATGCCGGCGGGGACTTTGCCTTTGTGGCCCTGCTTCCCAAGGAGGGCGTCACCCCGGAGGAGGTGCTCGACCGTCTGGACGGGGAGGCGCTCCAGGCCCTGCTGGAGGGGGCGCAGGAGGCCAGCGTGGATCTGAGCCTGCCCATGTTCCAGGTGGAGGGAGACTACGCGCTGAAGGAAATTCTGGCGGCCATGGGGATGCCCGACGCCTTTGACGTTGACGAGGCGGACTTTTCCCACATGAGCGCCATGCCCCTCTACATCGGCCAGGTGGTCCACAAGACCAGCCTGACCCTCACCGCCATGGGCACCCGGGCCGGGGCCGCCACGGCGGTGATGATGGACGCCGGCGGCGCGCTGGACCCGAACGGCTACAAACTCGTTGAGTTAGACCGGCCCTTCGTCTACATGATCGTCCACTGTGAAACCAACCTGCCGGTATTTATCGGCACGCTGAACGCCATCTGATCAAAAAGTAAAATTTCGCCGCCGGAATTCCCGGCGGCGAATTTATTCCGCTGCCTCCAGCAGCTTTTTCGTAAAGGGATGCTTCGGCGCGGCAAAGAGGGTATCGGTGTCGTTTTCCTCCACGATCCTGCCCTTGTCCATCACCAGGATCCGGTCGCAGATCTGATAGACCACGTTCAGATCGTGGCTGATAAAGAGATAGCTCAGGGAATCGTCCCGTTTCAGCTCCGCCAGCAGATCCAAAATCTGCCTCTGGACTGTCACGTCCAGGGCGCTCACCGGCTCGTCGGCCACCACCAAGGCCGGTCTGGCGATCACCGCCGCCGCGATGGCGGCCCGCTGGCGCTGACCCCCCGAAAGCTCCTGGGGATACCGCCCGGCGTACTCCGGGCCCAGGCCCACCCGGTCCAGCAGCTCCATGGCCCGGTCCCGCCGCTCCTTCCGCCCCGTTCCGATGGCCCGGAGCGGCTCCTCCAGAGTCCACAGGAGGGTGTGGGCCGGATTCAGGCTGCCGTAGGGGTCCTGAAAGACCATCTGCGGCCGGGGAAAGGCGTGGCGGACAACGCCGGCGCAGGCCCGGTGGAGGCCCAGGATCGCCCGGGCCAGGGTGGTTTTGCCGCAGCCGCTCTCCCCCACCAGGCCCAGGACCTGCCCCCGGTCCAGGGTGAAGGAGACGTCCTCCAGGACCTGCCGCCGGGTCCGGCCGCTGGGATACCAGGCCGAGAGGTGTTCCACTTCCAATATCCGCATGGCTACCTCCTTTCCCGGGTGGGGATCGCCGCAATGAGCCGCCGGGTATAGTCCTCCCGGGGGGCGCGGAACAGGTCCTCGACGGGGCCTTCCTCCACGATCCTTCCGTCCTTCATCACCAGGGCCCGGGGGCAGAGCTTCCGCACCAGGCGCAGGTCGTGGCTGATGAACAGCACCGCCATGTTCCGCTCCCGGGCAAGTCTTGCCAGCAGGTCCAAGATCTGGACCTGGACCGTGGCGTCCAGGGCGGTCGTGATCTCGTCGGAGAGGAGCAGCTTCGGCTCGGAGATCACCGCCGCCGCCAGCATGGCCCGCTGAAGCTGGCCGCCGGAGAGCTCATGGGGATAGCGGCGGTACAGGGTTTCCGGCTCCGGAAGTTCCGCCGCCGACATGGCCGCCAGGGCCCGTTCCCGCCGCTCCCGGGAGCTCAGGCGGGTGTGGACCCGGAGGGCCTCCTCCACCTGCTTCCCCACGGGAAGCACCGGGTTGAAGCTGGCCATGGGCTCCTGAAAGACCAGGGCGGTCTCCCTGCCCCGGAGGGCCCTGAGTTCCTTTTCCGTGCATTGCAGCAGCTCCCGCCCTTCCAGCCGGATGGAGCCGGAGACCTTTGCCCCGGGCAGCAGGAGGCCGCCCAGGCAGAGGGCGGTGACGGACTTGCCGCTGCCGCTCTCCCCCACCAGGCCCAGGATCTCTCCGCGTTCCAGGGAGAAGGCCGCCCCCTCCACGGCGGGGCGGGACGCGCCGGGGAAACGGACCGTCAAGTCATTTACTTCCAGCAGCATCTTTTTCCCCTCCTCAGGCGCGGCGGCGCCGCTGCAGGCCCTCCGCCAGAAGGCTGAAGCCCAAGATCAGCAGGGCGATGGCCATGCCGGCGCTGAGAGCGTACCAGGGGGCCCGCTGCAAATAGGTCTGGCTGTCAGAGAGCATGGAGCCCAGGCTTGGGAAGGGGGGCTGGACCCCCAGGCCAAGGAAGCTCATGCTGGCCTCGCTGAGAACGGCGTTGTTGAAGCCGATGACGACGCCCGGTCCCAGCACCCCCCAGAGGTTGGGCAGGATATGGGCCGTCAGGATGCGTCCATGGGACACGCCCATGAGCCGGGCGCTTTGAATGTAGTTGGCCTGCCGGTGCCGGGCGGTCTCCCCCCGGACCAGCCGGGCAAAGCTGGGGATGAACAGGATCCCCAGGGCGACGACGATCTGCGCCGTCCCCCGGCCCGCCAGGCTGACGATGACCAGGGCCAGCAGAACCGACGGAAAGGCGGTGACGGCGTCGCAGAGCCGGGTGAGCAGATAATCCGCCGGGCCGCCGAAGTAGCCGCAGAGGCAGCCCACCAGGGTCCCGGCGAGGCAGCCGATGGCCACCACGCAGGCGGCGATGAGCAGGCTGGCCCCCATGCCCTGGAGGACCCGGCTGAACACATCCCGGCCGAAATTGTCCGTCCCCAGCAGGTGGGCGAGGGAGGGCGGGGCGAATTTCTCCCCGGCGCCCATGGCCGTGGGGCTGTAGGGGGTCCAGAAGGTCCCCAGGAGGGCCAGGCCCACCATCAAGGCGGTGAGGCCGCCGCCCAGGAGAAGAAAGAGGTTCGTTCTTTTTCCCATACGCGCCCCCCTACCCCAGCCGGACCCGGGGATCCGCCAGCCGGGTCAGCAGGTCCGCCAGAAAATTGACCGCCACGATCCAGGCGGAGAGCAGCGTGACGATGGCCAGCACCACCGGGTAGTCCCGGTTGGAGATGCTGGAAAGGAGCAGCCGTCCCACCCCGGGGATGCTGAACACCTGTTCGATCAGGATGCTCATGGTCATGATCTCCGCCAGGGACACCGCCAGGAAGGTGATGACGGGCAGAATGGCGTTTCTCAGCACCTGCCGCAGCAGAATATCCCTCTCCGAGGCCCCCCGGCTCCGGGCGGTGCGGACGTAGTCCCTGCCCAGCTCCGTCAAAATGGAGCTCCGCAGGAGCTTCACCGCCATGGCCGCCCGGGGAATGGCGATGGACAGGGCCGGGAAGACCAGATAGCCCAGACATCCCCAAAGGTCCTCCTCCGGGGACACGTAGGCCCCGGGGACAAAGAGCCGCAGGCCGTAGCCCAGGACATAGCAGGCCAGGATCCCCAGGAAAAAGGGGGGCACGCTCATGGCCGCCTGGTCCAGGACCGTGCAGGCGGCGTCCAGCCAGGGATTTTTCACGCTGCCCGCCAGGATCCCCAGGGGCAGGGCCAGCAGGAGGGTAAAGAGGAAGGACTCCGCCGTCAGCAGGGCGGTCACCGTCAGCTTCCCGGCGAGCATCTCCCCCACCCCCATGCGGTACAGATAGCTGTTTCCCAGGTCCCCCCGGAGGAACCCTGTGAGCCACTCCCAGTACCGGACCAGCAGGGGCCGGTCCAGCCCCAGCTCCGCCCGAAGGGCGGCCTTGGCCTCCGGGGTCGCCTCGGAGCCCAGCAGCGAGGTGGCCGGGTCCGCCGGGATCAGGGAAAAGGCAAGGAAGGCCAGGGCGGAAACCAGGAACAATGTAATAATGAGAGCCGCGCATTTTTTGAGCAGGGATTTCACGGCCTGACCTCCTTTCATTTTGATTCGATCTTATTCAAAGAAAAGCAGCGACATATCCATCACGTAGAGCGGGTAGAATTCATACCCCTTCAGGTTCGGCGCGACCGCCACAAAGTCCGCCAGGTCCTGCAAGTACACATTGGCGGCGGTGCGGCTGAGAATGTCCAGGCACTCCTTGTAATAGGCGGTCTGCTCCTCCTCGGTGTGGGACGGGTCCTGGGCGGCGGCGTAGGCGGAGTCGTAGTCCGGGTTGGCGTAGTTGATCATGTTCTTCCCGTTGTCCGTGACCCACCGGGCCAGCATGGCGCTGGCGGTGAGGGTGCTGGCGTCAAAGCCCACCAGGGTGGCCTGGAAATTCCGGCCGGCGTAGACGTCCTCCAGCCAGGTGTTCCACTCCACCAGCTCCAGCTTGGCGTCCACTCCCACCTCCTTGAGCTGCTCCACCAGCACCGTGGCCGTGTCCACATGGGGATCGTAGTTGCTGGGCACGGTGAGGGTGAAGGAAAAGCCGTCGGGATAACCCGCCTCGGCCAGGAGGGACTTGGCCTTCTCCACGTCGTGGGGATACCGGTCCGCCAGAGCCGGGTCAAAATACTTGCCGAAGGCGGGATACATGGAGGAGCCCACCTTGGTGCCGTGGCCGTCGGCGGTGAGGGCGAGCATGGCGTCCACGTCCACCGCGTAGCACAGGGCTTGGCGGACCAGCTCGCTGTCGAAGGGGGCCTCGGCATGGTTCAGGTACATGGCCTGGACTAGGTTCATGGTCCCCTCCAGCACTTGGTAGCCGTTGGTCAGGCTCTCCACCTGGTCCACCGTCAGATGGGCCACCAGGTCCAGGGCGCCGCTGTTCAGAGCGGTGAAGAGGGCGTTGCCGTCCTCGAAGATCCGGTAGGTCACCCGTTCCAGGGCGGGCTTGGCGCCATAGTAGCCGTCGAAGCGTTCCAGGATCACGTTCTCCTGGATGCTCCGGGATACGAACCGGAAGGGCCCCGTGCCCACGGGATGGGCGGCCTGGTCGGTGCCGTCCTTGGGGATGATGTAGACGCTGGCCGCCATACTCAGGAAATCCGGGTCCGGGGCGGTCAGGGTGATGACCACGCCGCCCTCCCCCTCGGAAATGTCCGCCACATTGGAAAGCGCCGCGACCACGGTGGAGTTCACCGAGTCAGCGGCGCAGGTTTGGAAGGAATAGAGCACGTCTTCAAAGGTACATTCCTTCCCGTTGTGGAAGGTCACCCCTTCCCGGAGGGGGAAGGTATAGGTGAGCCCGTCGGGAGAGATGGCATAGCTCTCCGCAACGGCGGGGACGAGATTTCCCCTGCTGTCGGGCTTGACCAGCCCTTCAAAGACGTTGAACATGACCTCTCTAGTTCCTGCGGCCGTCATATGGTACGGGTCAAGACTATCATCCAGGTCCTGGGCGATCCCCACGGCGATCTCCGCCGGTTTCTGGGGCGCCTGGGTAGAAGTGCCATTTGTGTCGCTGGGGATGGGGTCCGTAGGCGTGGCTTCCTGGCATCCGCCAAGTAAGCCCGACAGCACGCCCACCGCCAGGAAAAGGGCAAGGATCCGTTTTTTCATTGCGATTCTCCTTCCGCCGCGCGCAGCGGCGTTACAACAAAATAACTTCTTCTCCCATTATTAAATTGTCCAGGGGTGATTATACAGCAATTTTCACAAAATTGCAACCCCGTTTTTTGGGAAAAAAGCCGCCGCCCGGAGTGTTCTCCGGGCCGGCCTCACGCGCTGAGCAGAATTTTGGCCACCGCGGCCAGATCCATCTCCGGCAGCGCCCAGTCCGCCGGGGGCGGGGGCTCCTCCGGAGACAGATTGGAGCGGAGGTATACCGTGGACAGCCCCGCCGCTTTCGCGCCAAGGATGTCGCAGAGGCCGTCGTTGCCGACCATGACGGCGGTTTTGGGATCGATGGAAAATTCCGCCAGGACCCGCTGGTAGAACCGTGGGTCCGGCTTTTTCACCCCATAGTCCGAGGACAGGGAGACGCTGTCAAATAGGGGCGTCAGCCCCAGGCCCTCCAGCTCGGGCATGGTAAAGAGCCGCTGGGCGTTGGACAGCAGCCGGACCCGGAGCCCCGCCCGCCGGAGGGAGTGGAGCAGCTCCTCCGCCCCGTCATAGAGGCGGAGATACTCCAGGCTGGTCAAGCGGAATTTCCTTCCGGTCCGAACCACGAGCTCCTCCCCCGCCGGGACGCCGGCGGCGAGATATAGGTGGCGGAAGACCTCCTCGATCCGGATCTCCGGCCAGCCCTCCGCCGCCTCGGAGGCGGCCTCCAGACGCCGGACCGTCTCAAAATAGGCGTCTTTCAGAGCCGTCGGAGCATACCTCGCCCCCTGGCGCTGATACCAGCGGGCCATTTGGCGCCAAAACGGGGGGCTGGATTCGTCGGTGTGGATGTCCACCAGGGTCCCGTAGAGATCAAAGAGGCAGTCCGTAAATCTCATGGCCGGGCCCTCTTTTGATAGTAGAGCCGCCCTTCATAGGGGCCCAGGACCTCCCCGTCCCGGCCCAGGAGCGGCTTCGCGCCCCGGAATTTCTCCGGAAGGGCGAAGGGCAGCGGGTCCCTGGAAAAATTGCAGGCGATCAGCAGGGCCTCCTCCTCCGTCTCCCGGGTGTAGGCGAACAGGCGCTCGTCGTCGGGGTACAGAAGGGTGAAATCCCCGTCCCGGAAGACCGGGTAACGCTTCCGCAGGGCGATCAGGGCCTGATAGTGATAAAAAACCGAATCCGGGTCCGCCAGGGCGGCCTCGGCGTTGATCTGCCGGTAGTTGGGGTTCAGCGCAAACCAGGGCTTCCCGGTGGTGAAGCCGGCGTTTTCTTCGCCGGACCACTGCATCACGGTCCGGGCGTTGTCCCGGCTCCGGGCATAGATCGCGGAGAGGGCCTGTTCCGCCGGCGTTCCCCGGGCCAGCTCCTCCGCGTAGCGGTTTCGGGTCTCCAGGTCCTCATATTCCTCGATGGGCAGGCGGATGTTGGTCATGCCCAGCTCCTCCCCCTGGAAAATATAGGGGGTGCCCTGCATCCCGTGAAGGGCGATGGCCAGCATCTTCGCCGATTCCACCCGGTACGCCCCCTCGTCTCCCCAGCGGGAGACGATCCGGGGCAGGTCGTGATTGTCCCAGAACAGGCTGTTCCATCCCTGGCCCGCCAGACCCCGCTGCCAGCGCTCCATGCACCGTTTCAGCGTGGGCAGGGACAGCGGGACCGCCGCCCACTTGTCCCCGTTGGCGCAGTCCGCGAAGGTGTGTTCAAATTGGAAGACCATGGACAGCTCCCGCCCCGACGGGTCGCTGTACCGTCCCGCCTCCGCCACGTCGGCGCTCCACGCCTCCCCGACGGTGACCAGCCCTTCCTCCCGGAACGCCTCCCGGGACAGCTCCCGGATATACTCGTGCAGATGGGGGCCCCGGCTGGTGATCTTTTGATCCGGCTCCTTGGCAATGGA
This sequence comes from uncultured Oscillospiraceae bacterium, assembly GCA_947625965.1. Classification (GTDB taxonomy): domain Bacteria; phylum Bacillota; class Clostridia; order Oscillospirales; family Oscillospiraceae; genus Faecousia. The sequence continues at coordinate 28,969 of CANQQO010000010.1, read as the reverse complement.
GTCGATCACGTCCAGGCGGAAGCCCTCCACCCCCTTGTCCACCCAGAAGCGGATCATGTCGTAGAGCTCCCGCCGGACCCGGGGATCGTCCCAGTTCAGATCCGGCTGCTCCGGGGCAAACTGGTGGAAGTAGTATTCCCCCAGCGCGGGCACGTAGGTCCACATGGAGCCGCCAAAAACAGCGGTCATGTCGTTGGGCGGGGCGTCGGGGGTCCCGGTCCGCCAGATGTAGTAGCCGTGATAGGGGTTGTCCTTCCCCTTGAGGGCCTCCCGGAACCAAAAATGTTGGTCGGAGGTGTGGTTCAGCACCAGGTCCATGATGATGGAGATGCCCCGCTTTTTCGCCTCCGCGATCAGCTCCTCCATGTCCGCCATGGTCCCGAAGGGGGGCCAGATGGACCGGTAGTCGGAGATGTCGTAGCCGTTGTCCACCTGGGGGGAGGCATAGACCGGGGAGAGCCAGATGCCGTCCACCCCCAGCTTTTCCAGATAGTCCAGGCGGCGAAGAATGCCCTTCAAGTCCCCCAGGCCGTCGCCGTCGGAGTCCTGAAAGCTCTTGGGGTAGATCTGGTAGAAGACGGCGCTCTTCCACCAGCCCCTTTTGGTCTTATCCAGCATAGATATCCTCCTTTTCCAGCGCCTCGTAGACCCGCAGCAGCTCCCCCACGCTCCACGCCTGGGCGAAGCAGCCCTTGGAGGGTCCCGGCCGGCCGCCGTCGTAGATCTCCGGGAGCTGGCCCACGCAGCCCTCCCGCAGCAGGTCCGCCATCGGCTTGAGCCACGCCCGCACCTGGGCGGCGGCCTCGGCGGAGAAGTCATTCGTCTTCAAATACGCCAGATACCAGGCCCCCAGGGGGAAGGGCCAGACGGTCCCCTGATGGTAGGCCAGGTCCCGCTCCCTCTGGGGCCCCCCGTAGAAGGGATGGAACTCCGGGTCCTCCGGGGAGAGGGTCCGTAGCCCGCAGGGCGTATACAGGTGGCGGTACACGGTATCCACCACCCTTTTCTCCCGCTCCCGGGAGAGCATCGTGAAGGGCATGGACACCGCCCAGATCTGGTTGCAGCGGATCTGCTCGTCGGCGCGGGTACCGGAGATCACGTCCTTCAAATATCCCTTCTCCTCCATCCAGAAGGCCCGGACAAAGGAGTCCTTCACCCGTCGGGCCAGAGCGTCGAAGGGCTCCCCCGGCTCCCCCGCCAGGGGGGCCAGCTCCCGAAGGACGCAGAGGGCGTTGTACCAATAGGCGTTGATCTCCACGGGCTTGCCGTGGCGGGGGGTGGGCAGGATGCCGTCCACGCAGACGTCCATCCAGGTCACCTGGTCCATCCCCGCCCCGGCCCGGATCAGGCCGTCGGCGTCCATGGCGATGGCGTGGCGGGTCCCCGTCTGATAGGCCCGGCAGATCCGAAGCAGGACCGGCCAGGCCTCCCGGACAAAGTCCCCGTCCCCGGTGGCCCGGTAGTAGAGCCAGACGCAGTTGATGAGCAGCAGCGCCGCGTCCACGGTGTTGTACCGGGGGGGCGCGTCTCCCTCGGGGAAGAGGTTGGGCACCAGGCCCTCCCGCTCATAGGCCAGGAAGGTCCGCAAAATGCCCTTCGCGGTGTCGTACTCGCCTCTTGCCAGGACGCAGCCCGGCAGGGCGATCATGGTGTCCCGGCCCCAGTCGCCAAAGTAGGGGTAGCCCGCGATGATGGTCTTCCCGCCGGTGGAGGGCTTGTCCACGATATAGGCGTCGGCGCCTCGGGCCAGCTCCCGGGCCGCCGGGTCCCGGAAGGGGGCGGCCGCCTCTAAGCGCCGCAGACGGGCCCGGCAGGTCTCGACGATCTCCAGCCCGCTTTGACGGATGGGGGCCGTGGAGAAGACCAGCTCCAGCCGCCCCGTCTGCCCAGGGGGCACCTCAATGGCCGCCCGGAAGCGGCTTTCTCCCAGCCCCCGGGACGGGCGGCCATCCTTGGCGTCGTCGGCGTAATAGAGGTCCTCGGTGACTGGGGAAATGGGCGTTATCGGGCAATTCGCGCGCACGTACAGCTTCCAGTCCCCCAGTTCCAGGGCCTCGCCGGTCCACGTCGGCAGCGCTTCCCCCTCCACCGGCAGCACGGGCCGCACCGACAGCCGGCAGGGCCGGTCCGAGTCGTTTCGGAGGACATAGGTAACGGCGGCAGTATTCTCTCCGTGGACCACAGCGCACCGGCGGAGGACATGGACGCCTTCCCAGTCATATTCCCAGACAGGTCCATCGTCCCAGGAAAAGCGGGTCAGCCAGCGCCAGCCGTCCTCGTCCCTCCCCTCGGCGAAGGTCTGGGAGGACAGGAAAACGGCCCTTCCCGCCGCTTCCAGGGCCTCCGACAGTCTGTGGACCAAATTCCGCCGCAGGCTGGGGGACCGGGCGCCGATCAAAAGTCCCTGGTCCCGCCGGGTGACGGAAAAGATCCCGGAGGTACCGGCGTAGCCCCCCAGCCCGTTGGCCAGGAGCCAGCAGTTTGCCTCCGTCCGGCCCAAATGTTCATAGTCAAAGCGCATCAAAAGCCCTCCCCGCCGTTCTTTTAAGGGCATTATAATGGGCCCCGCCAAAAATGTCAAGCGGGCGAAAAACGCGGCTGAGAAACAGGCGTCTTTCCCGTTTCCCGGCCGCGTATTTTCTGTTTTAAGAAGCGCCGGAGGCAATCAGGCGGTCAGGGAATCCACCACCGCCTTCATCTGCTCCATCGTCAGCTCCCCGTTGATCCGGCACTTGCAGCCGGACAGCGCCCAGACGGCGCTGAGGGAACCCCGTTCCCGGGTGATGTAGCAGACGCCCCCCGCCGTTTCGTACCGCTCCGCCGTCTCCGAGGGGGCCGGGACCTCCCTGCCCAGGGTGTCCTGGAAAAAGCGGACCGTCAAAACCGCGCCGTCCTTTTCATAGGTGGCGCTGACCGAGAGCAGACCCAGGGTATTCACCACCTCCACCTGGCGGAACGCATAGCCCTCCGGCACCGCCGGAGCCTGGTCCGGCAATCCAACGGAAGCCAGCGCCATGGTCAGAGGCCCCGGCTCCGCCGCGGGCCGGGGACGCAGCAGCGCCAGCCCCACCACGAGCAGCACCGCCGCCGCCAGGGCCGCGACCCGCCGGATCTGCCGGAAGGGGATCTCCTTTGGCGGCGCGTAATGGGCCTGAAACTGGGCCCAGCCCTCCGACGGGGCGTGCCGGGCCGGCTCCCTCTGGGCAAGCAGCTCCGCCGCCTCCCAGACCAGGTCCGGGTCCAGAGCCTCCCCCGCCGCGTCGGCCTGAAGGAGGGCGCGAAGCTCCTCGGCGCTCATTTGATTTAGATCCATAAAGATGCCTCCTTCTTCAAAGCCTGAGCCTGCGCCGCAGGAACTCCCGGGCCCGCTGGACCCGCTTTTTGCAGGCGCTGACGGAGATCCCCAGCTCCTGGGACAGCTCCAGCATGGATAGCTTTTCCTCCGTCAGGCGGCGGATGAGCCGGTATTCCTCCGTCTTCGCCAGATCGCCGTAGAGCAGATCCGGGTCCGGCGGGTCCCGGTAGCTGCCCAGGGCCTCCGGGGCGGTGTCCTCCACGCTGGCGGAGAAAAACCGCTCCGCCCGGGCCTGGACCCGGCGCTGATTCTGGATCACATATTTTAATACCTGGTAGACCCACGCCCGGCGGTTTTCCGCCGCCAGAAATTCCTCCGGCTTCCGGCAGACGATGCCGAAGGTCTCCTGGACCGCCTCCTCCGCCAGGGCCTCCCGGCCCAGAGCCGCCCGCGCATAGGCCAGCAGAGGACGGTAGCAGGAAAGATAGCACTGTTCGATCTGTTCGCTTTGCTCCTGGGTCATCGGCGGCGCCATCTCCCCTCTTTTTCATCTCTCTGCCTTTTCTGTGTACGCCGGCGGTCGGATGGTGACTTCTTTTTTCAATATAGCAGAAAATTTTTTGGGAGGCAAGTTTTTTTGAAAAAATGTCACCTCCCCTCCCCCGCCGTACACTTACCCAGTGAAAACACCTTCAAGGAGGCTTTGAAAATGAAAAAGCTATTGATCCTTCTGCTGGCGGCGGCGCTGCTGCTGACCGCCTGCGCTCCTCACGACCAGCCGGAACAGACGGACGCCGCGCCTTCCCAAACCAGCGCGCCGCCGACTTCCACTTCCGCACCCCCCACGTCTCAGGCCACCGAGGCGCCCACCCAGGCACCCACCGAAACCCAGGCCCCCGCCCCCGTAGGCTGGTTGGCGGTGCACCTCTCCCTGGTCTATGAGGGGACTGTTTACGGCCCCTACACCCGGCTCAAACCGGATACCAATCTGCAGGGCTGCCTGGACAGCCTCCAGGGCGTGGAGATCGAAGCGCCGGACCTGTCCGGCGTGACCTACTGGTATGAGCTGACCTGGCAGGGGGAAAACTGGACCGTCTACCCCACGGAGCCCGTCGTCACCCGGCGGGGCGAGGGGGAGGACGCGGTCTACTACTCCACCGAGGGCTACAGCCGGGTGTATCGCATCGTCTTCAGCAATCTGGAATATAAGAGCCAGTTCCGAATCGGGGCGGCGGGGGACACCCCGGAGGCGGCGCTGGAGGACTACGCCGCCAACGGCTACCCGGCGCTGCTCGCCCGGCTCAACCCCCTGAGTACCAGCGCCTGCCGGGACTACGAGCTGCTGGGCTACCAGGTGACCTACAGCGAGGACGGGTATCTGGAGGGCAACTTCACCTTCTCCGGCATCGTGGACGAGGAGTTTTTCCCCTTCTCCCTGGAAGGTCTGGATGAGGGCATGGGGGAGCAGGAGGGGAAGAACGTCTTCACCGGCACGCTGGCTCTGGAGCGCCACGGGGACGGGTACTGGTATCCTATTCCCATTCACGAGCGGGAGGCCCTGGGCCGGGATTATTCGTCCAACGACCCGACTTCCATGGATCTGACCGCCCCAGAGGCAGTCCAGGCGGCGCACTTCCTGGACGGCGTCCCGGCGGGGCTGAGAGCGTATCAGACCCTTTCGGCAGATGACCCGCAGCAGGCGCTGATAAATATCGCCGGTCTGTTCCGCACCTGCGTCCTGGCCGCGCCCCTGGCCGGGCAGCCGGACTTTGACTTTGGCGTCTTCTGCACCCCGGAGGCCCTGACCAGGTACGGGATGCGGAGCCTGATCCACCGCTATGTGAATATCCCGGCAAGCTGGGTTGACGGCAGTCCGTCCGACCCCAGTTCCTTTCCAGATGTGTTCTTGATCCAAGGCGACCAGGCCATCGTCAGCGAGAACGACATCACCTTCTACTTCCTGCGGGGAGACGACGGCCTCTGGCGGATCGACGATGTGACCCTGCCATGGATTCTCAGCTGATTTTAGGAGGAACATGATGAAAAAAGTATGGGCGCTTCTGCTGCTTCTGGCCCTGCTCCTGACCGGCTGCGCCCCGGCCCACCCCGGGCCGCCCTCCATCCCGGAGCCCATGGACGTCTCCGCCGCCCTGACGCTGACCCTCCATCGGGACGGCCGGGACTATGGCCCCTACACCATGCTGACCCCGGACTATAACCTGACCCAGGCAAAGGACGCCCCCCTCGCCCCGGCGGAGGCCCCGGGGGAGGCGGCGGAGTGGATCACGGTGGCCCAGGGCCAGCGGTCCTGGACCGTCTACCCCGGAAGTCCCATGACGGTCCTGGCGGAGGGCACGGAGGCGGACGGGTACTATGCCTCCCAGGCTTCCTATTCCTCCATCCGGCTGGCCTTTGACGCCCTGGAAAATATCTGCCTGGGCCGGGTCCACTTTGCCTGCGCCGGCGGGGGGGAGGAGGCCCTCCGGGAGTATGTCCAGACGGCCCTCCCCGCCCACTTCGCCCAGTTTTCCCCGGGCAGCGGCTTTTCCTGCCGGGACTATGCCCCTCTGAGCGTCAACCTGGAGCTGGAGAAAAGCGGCTTGGTCGAGGGCACGATCCGCTTTGCCGCGACGGCGGGGGAGGAATTCTATCCCTACTCCCTCAGCGGCCAGGTGAGCGAAGGAACGGGAGCCTACGCCGGAAAGGTGATCGTAAAGACCCAGGTCGTTTTGGAGCGCCACACCGACGGCTGCTGGTACGCCGTTCCCGCTGACGAAGCATATTATGTCAACATTCGGGAGCTGTACCCGCCCAGCGACGAAGCGTATCTGGACCCCACGGCGGCGGAAGGGGCCTCCGCCTACCTGGACACCCTGGCGGAATACGTAGGGGCCCGGGAGGCCGGGGACGATCTTCAGACGCTGGTGGACCTGGCGGACCGGTTCTGCCGGAGCCTGCTGGCGATCCCCATGAGCGGACGGCTGGACTTTGATCTGAAGCTGTTCTGCACCCGGGAGGCCATGGGCCTTGTGGGGATGCGGTATCTCAAAAACATCGACCTAAACCGGCGGGCCGACACGCTGACCGGGTCCCTGACGGACAGCGTGGTCTTTGACGCGGCGGTGATCCAGGGGGACGCCGCCATGGTCTACCACAGCCGCATCCAGCTCTATTTCCAGCGGGACGAAACCGGCGCCTGGCGGATCGCCGACGTGACCATTCCCTACGCGGGGCAGTAAAAAATGGGGCCAGCACCCAAACGGGCGCTGGTCCCGCTTTTTGATCGACGGCTCCCGGCCTGCCCCTGCCCCGCCGGGAGGGAGTGCGGAAAAAGTCAGGCAAAATAATAAGAATTTTGTTGCGTATTCCGCAAAACAGCGCTATAATAATAGACGGAAAGTTTTTAGGGTAGAGGGAGAATCGAATATGACTACACTTGGCCCGATCAAAAAGGTAAGTCTGTCGGAGGAGATATCCAATCGCATTTTGGAGCAGGTAAAATCCGGATATTTCAAATCTGGTCAGCGCCTTTCCAGTGAGCGGGAGCTGTGCGAAATGTTTGGAGCCAGCCGGACCTCTGTGCGGGAAGCCATCAAGGGTCTGACCTCCATCGGCGTGATCCAGCGCCGCCGGGATGGCAACTACATCTGCGACGATCTGTCGGATATTATGACAAAGCCCTTCAACATTCTCCTCAGCAAGCATGAGCTGAGCCTACAGGAGATCGGAGAGGCCCGGTTGGCCATCGAGAGCCAGTTGGCCCGTCTGTCTGCCATCCATGCCACCCAGGAGGATCTGCAAAACATGGAGGCTTGCCTGCGGGAGGAGGACAGCACGGACAGCGCTCTGATGCAGCGCTCCATTCGTTTCCACCAGCTCATCGCCGCCAGCACCCAGAACAAGGTCCTCCAGGAGATGTACGCGGTGATCTACCGGATTCTGCTGGAAAAGCGGCAGAATGAGGACAGTCTTCGCAAGGTACATAGAAGCCAGATCCAGCACCGGGACATCTACAAGGCGATTTGTGCCCACGACCCGGACCAGGCGGAAAAGGCCATGCGGGAGCACCTGGCGGCACTGATCTGCAAGTAAGGAATATGGCGCGAAAAAAGGGACCATGTCGGAAAATGGTCCCTTTTTTCGCGTTTGGAACGGGAAAAGCCCTAAAATGGGACCGCTACGGCCCCCAAAACAGAGAATAGATCGCCCCGCCAGCAAATGGCGGGGCGACGCGTTTTCCTAGATACCCAGATAAATGTCCCGAACGCGGGGGTCCTGTTGCAGCTCCTCCGCGTTGCCCTCCAGCTCGATCTGTCCCGTAGCGAGAACATAGAGCCGGTCGGCAACGCTCAGCGCCATTCGGGCGTTCTGCTCCACCAAAACGATGGACAGGCCCGACTCATGCAGCCGCCGCACCGTGTCAAATACCGTCTTGACCAGCAGCGGCGACAGGCCCATGGAGGGCTCGTCCAGCAGCAGGAGCTTCGGCTTGCTCATCAGCGCGCGGGACATGGCCAGCATTTGCTGCTCTCCGCCGGAGAGACTGCCGGCCATCTGATGCATCCGCTTCTCCAAAATGGGGAAGGTCTGGAAGGCCGTGTCGATCTCCGGCTGAATGTCGTCCTTTCGCTGATAGGCGCCCATTTTCAAGTTGTCCAGCACGGACAGTTCGGAAAACACCTGTCGGCCCTCCGGCACCTGGGCGATGCCGGCGGCCACGATCTTATGGGTGGGCCACTTGGTGATGTCGCTTCCCTCATAGCGGATGGTCCCCGAGGACGCCGGCAGCAGACCGGAGATCACCTTCATCAGGGTGCTCTTTCCCGCGCCGTTGGCGCCGATGATGGCAACGCACTCTCCCCGGTCCACGTGGAGGGAGACTTCCTTCAAAGCCCGGATGCTGCCATAGGCGGCACTGACCTGTTCGACGCTCAAAACGTGTTCCATCGTCACGCCTCCTTCCCCAGATAGGCCTGGATGACCCGCTCGTTGGCCTGGATCTCGGCGGGCTCGCCCTCGGCGATGACCTTTCCCTGCTCCAGCACCGTGATCCGGTGGGAGATGTTCATGATCACCTTCATATTGTGCTCCACGATGAGCACCGCCACGCCCCGCTGACTGATGCGCCGAATGGTATCCACCAGCTCGGCGGACTCGGCGGCGTTCATGCCGGCGGCGGGCTCGTCCAGCAGCAGCAGCTTTGGTCCGCTGACCATGGCGCGGGCGATCTCCAGCAGCCGCTTCTTGCCGTAGGGCAGACTGGCGGAGCGCTGATCCTTGTAGGGCAGCAGGCCCACGAAGTCCAGCATCTCCTCGGCCTTCTCCACACACCGCCGTTCCTCCCGGAACACATGGGGCAGGCAGAGAATTTCCGTGAGCATATTGGTCTTGATGTTGATATGGTCGCCCACCATCACATTTTCCAGGACGGTCATGTCGTCGAACAGCAGAATGTTCTGGAAGGTCCGGGTCATACCCAGCTTGGCGATGCGGTGGGAGGGGAGCTTGGTGATGTCCCGGCCATCAAAGAGGATCCGGCCGGAGGTGGGGTAGTTTTGGCCGGAAATGGCGTTGAAGAAGGTGGACTTTCCCGCGCCGTTGGGGCCGATGATGGCCCGGATCTCGCCGGAATCAATGGCAAAGTCCACGTTGTCCACGGCCACCAGGCCGCCGAATTTCATGGTGATTTTTTCCGCCGTCAAAAGCATGGCTCACACCTCCTCCTGCTTTGCTGGGGTCCGGCGCCGGGAGACCAGGCTGCACAGCCGCCGGTACAGCGACCGGAGGCCTCCCATCAGGCCCTTGGGCATGAAGATCAGGATCACTACGATCAGCACGCCGTAGAGGGTCAACTGGTAGTCGCCGAATTCCCGCAGGGCCTCCATGAGCACGCCGACCACCACCGCGCCCACGATGCACCCGCACAGATCTCCCAGGCCCCCCAGCACCGTCATGGTGATGATGGTGACGGAGACGTTGGAGGTGAAGGAGGTGGGGCTGATGTAGCCGATGTTGGAGGCGTAGAGGGCGCCGGCCACTCCGGCGTACACCGCGCTCACCGCGAATACCAGCAGCTTATACTTGTTCACATTCACGCCCACGGAGCGGGCGGCGATGGCGTTGTCCCGCATGGCCTGGAACGCCCGGCCGGTCTTGGAGTGGACCACCCGATAACTGACAAACAGCGCCAAAAACACAAAGGCCAATACCAGATAGCAGTATTGCAGCTTGTTCATGGGCGAGCCGAACCAATCCGGCTTGGGGATCCCGGGGATGCCGAAGGAGCGGCCGGTGAATTCCCAGTTGACCATGATGAGATTCACCACGGTGTTGAAGCCCGTCGTCACCACCACCAGGAAAATGCCGCTGAGCTTGCAGCTCGTGGAGCCCAAAAGCATTCCCATGGCGAAGCAGAATCCGACCGCCAGAATGACGCACAGCCAGAAGGGCAGGCCGTAGGACTTCATGCCGATGGCGGTGATGTAGGCTCCGAAGCCGTAGAAAGCGGCGTGGCCCATGGAGAGCTGGCCGGTGAACCCCAGCAGCAGATTCATGCCGGAGCCGATGATCGTGTAGATCCCGGCCATGATGAAGATATCGTAGTAGTAATTGTTCCCCAAAAAGAGAGGGACCATGAGGGCAAGTCCGGCGGTTAGAGGGACCAGGACCTTTGCGCTGTTGTTGGTATTTTTCATATTCCTTTTCCCTCCCTACACCTTGACGACCTTCTTGCGGCCCAGGATACCCTGGGGCCGGTTCAGCAGCACCACCAGCAGCAGGACCACGGGGTATGCCTCCTTGAAGGTGGTGGAGATGTACATTCCGCCCAGAGCCTCGACCAGACCTACCAGCAGTCCGCCCAGGATGGCGCCTGGCATACTGCCCATCCCGCCTACCACGGCGGAGATCATGACCTTGGCGCCGATGGAGACGCCCATGGTGGAATAGACCTTGACGATGGGGGCGAGCATCACGCCGGCCAGGGTGGCCATGCCGGCGCTCATGCCGTAGGTGATCATGGTGATGGTCTGCATATTGACGCCCATGAGGGCGGCGGCGCTGCGGTTCATGGACACGGCCTGCATGGCCCGGCCCACCTTGGTCTTCTTCATAAACAGATTCAGCAGCAGCATCATGACCACGCCCACGCCCAGGATCCAAAGATTCTGGGGCACCAGGTACACCTCGCCGATGTGGATGATGTCGCCGGGGAAAATGGTGGGGAAATTGAAGGACTGGGTGCCCCAGATGAGCTGGGCGGCGTTGCGCAGAACGGTGGAAACGCCGATGGTACACAGCAGCAGCAGCGTCCGGCTGCGGCTATACAGGGGCCGGTAGGCCAGCCGCTCGATGACGAGCATCACCAGCACGTTGCAGATCACAGAAAGGGGGATCGCCACGTAGATCGGCAGGTCCATGGTGACGAAAAAATCCAGAGCGAAAAACGCGCCCACCATCATGATGTCGCCCTGGGCGTAATGGGCCATTCCCATGGTGCTGTAGATGATGTTATAGCCCAGGGTGAGGATGGCATACATACTTCCCAGCATGAGGCCCTGGATGCAGATTTGTAGAAATAGATTCATGGCTTCTTTCTCCTGCTCTTGGTGTTGGGCGGTGAAACGGGGGCCGGAGCCGCCGGGAGGGGTAAAACCGGCGCTCCGGCCCACCAGGAGGGTGGATCAGTTATCCCGGACGACAACGTGCTCGCCGTCTTGGTAGGTGATGAGCTTCATGGTATAGAACGCCTCGCCCACATCGTCGTAGTGGAAGGTGCCCTGCAGGCCGGTATAGTCCACGTTTCGGATCGCGTCGGCCAGCTTGGCGGAGAAGTCGGCGGCATTCACATCATAGCCGTCCATGGACGCCAGAGCGGTTGCGATGATCCAGGTGGCGTCGTAGCCCCGGGCGCTGACGTCGGCGGGCTGACGGCCGGTGGCGGCCTCATACTTCTGCACGAAGTCCACGGACTTCTGGTCCTGAAGGGCGGGCGTCCAGACGGTGTAGTACAGCACGCCCTCGGCCAGTTCCGGACCGGCCAGCTCCAGGAAGTTGCTCTCGCTGGCGCCGTTGGCAAGCACCAGGATGTCGTCGCCGATGACCTGGCGGATCTGCTCCAGCAGCACCACCGCGTCGGTGGCGGCGGCGGTGGTATAGACCGCCTGAGCGCCGGACTCCTTGAGCTTCAGCACCTGGGTGGAGAAGTCCTTGTCGCCGGTGGTGAAGTTTTCATCGCAGACGAATTCCAGGCCGTAGGAGCCCATGATCTTCTTCGCGATGCCGTAGCTGGTCTGGCCGTTTTCGGAGGTCTCGGAGATGATCCCGATCTTGGTCAGGCCCAGGTCCTTGATAAAGTACTCAAAGCCCGCGGTCTGGCCGCCTTCGTTGGTGCCGCAGACCCGGAAGAAATAGTCGTAGCCATTCTGGCTGAAGGTGGGATTCAGGCCGGGGACCAGCATGGGGATGCCGTTCTCGTTGCAGATGGGCAGCGTGACCAGGGTGTTGGTGGAGTAGATTTGGCCGATAATGGCCTTGACCTTGGTGTTGAAGATCATTTCGTTGACCACGTTCAGGGAAGTCGTGGTGTCGTTCTGATCGTCCACGATCTTCAGGTCCAGCTCGTAGTCCTTCAGCAGGCCCTGCTCCTCGATCTCCTGCAGGGCGATGTTCATGCCGGCCTCAAAGTTGCGGCCAGTCTCGGCGTTGTCCCCGGAGAGGGTGATGGCCACGCCAATGGGGACCTTCTGCTTCTGGCCCGTGGGCGCATTGGTGGAATCGGAGGGCTTCGGATCGGTGTTCTTGCTGGGGGCGGAAGTGCTGTTGGTCTTGCTGGGATCGGTGGGGTTGGGTTTGCTGGGCGTACAGCCTGCCGCGAGCAGCAGACTCAGGACCAGAACCAGGGCTAGGCAGGTTTTCCAGGTTTTCATTGTGACTCCTCCATTTTATAATATTTTTGGAAACTCCGAGGCAGCCGGCGGGGGTCGCCGTTTGGATCCTTTCGGTGGAAGAAGCAAGGGATGCGGCGCTTTCTCCACTTCCCGCCTCCAAACGCGACCGCCGGCGGCCGCTCAGCGCCTCCAGAGGGCTTGCGCCCGTTTCAACTTTCTCGGACCCAGCCGGCAATGGTGTCCACCGCCGCGGGAATGCCGAAGCCGTACTTGTCCGCCAGCCGGGCGGGGTCGCCATAGGAAGGATACAGGTCGGGAATGCCCAGGCGCTTGAACCGGCAGGGTACCCCCGCCTCCATCAGCGTCTCCGCCACCGCGCTGCCCAGGCCGTTGAGGATCGAGTGGCGCTCCATGGTCAGGACCCTTCCCGTCCGCCGGGCGGCGGAGATCACCGCCTCGGTATCCAGGGGTTTCAGCGTGTGCATATCCAGCACCGCTGTGGAGATACCCATTTCCTCCAGCTTCTCCGCCGCGATCAGGGCGTCCTGGAGGATCATGCCATGGGTGATGATGGTGGCGTCGGTGCCGGGACGGGTCTCGATGGCCTTGCCGATGACAAAGTCATAGTCCTCGGCGTAGAGGTAGGGCTCGTTCTTGCCCAGGCCAAAGCGCAGGTACATGGGGCCCTGATATTCCAGGGAAGCCTCGAAAATTTTCTTCACCATGGACAGATCCGAGGGGGAAACAACTGCGCTCCCCGGCATTCCCCGGATGATCCCCGCGTCCTCCAGGCCGGAGTGGGTGGGCCCGGCGGGCTGGGAAATGCCCGCGTAGCCCGCCACCAGGCGCACGTTCAGATGCATATAGCAGGCGTCGGTGCGGAACTGCTCGCCGGCGCGCATGGCGGCGAAGGGGGCGAAGGTGTTGCAGAAGGGGATCTTCCCGCTGAGAGCCAGGCCCGCCGCCATGCCCACCATATTCTGCTCCGCAACGCCCACGTTAAAATACCGGTCCGGGAACTTTTCGCGGAAGATCTCGGTGATGGTGGAACGGGACAGGTCGGCGGTCAGGGCCACTACCCGGCTGTCGGTTTCCGCCACCTGGGCAAACGCCTCGCACCAGACCTTCCGGGCGGAGGCCACGACTTTTTCCTTGGGTGCGTAGAGCTTCACGCTGTCCGCCCTCCTTTCTGGCGGCGATAGGCCGCGTCCACCTCCGCCAGCGCCTGGCGGAGCTGCTCCTCATCGATGGCGATGTGATGGTAAATGGGATTGTTCTCCATGAAGGAGACGCCCTTGCCCTTGACGGTATTCGCGACGATCACCGTGGGGGTGGGGTCCTCCGCCGGCGGCAGGGCGTCGATGGCGTCCACCAGTTGCTTCAGGTCGTGGCCGTCCACGGTGACGACCCGCCAGCCAAAGGAGCGCCACTTGTCCTCCACCGGGTCCAGGGGCATGATCTCCTCGGTGAAGCCGTCCAGGCCCATCCGGTTCCGGTCCACCACCGCCACCACGTTCCCCAGCCGGAAACCGGCGGCGGCCAGAGCGGCCTCCCAGACGGAGCCCTCGGAGATCTCTCCGTCGCCCATGACGCAGTAGACTCGGTGGGACTTGCCGTCGATCCGGGCGGCCGCGGCCATGCCCACCGCAATGGGCAGGCCGTGGCCCAAAGAGCCCGAGGAGGAATCCAGGCAGGGCAGGGCGGCCTTGCAGGGATGGTTGCCAAAGCGCGTCTCATACCCGTTTTTGTAGGTGTCAAAGAGCTCCTGCTTGTCAAAATAGCCTCGCTGGGCCATGGACAGGTACAGCGCGGCGCTGCAATGGCCCTTGCTCAGCACAAAACGGTCCCGGTCCTCCCAATTGGGGTCCTCTGGGCGGACGTGGAGGGCGTACTGGAAGAGGGTGATCATAACCTCGGCGCAGGACAGGTCCCCGCCGATGTGCAGTCCGCCCACCCGGTGGCACAGCTTCAGCAGATCCTTCCGATATTCGTAGACCCGGTCCAGCAGACGGTCTACCGTGGCGGAATCAGCCATGGGACGCCTCCTTTTCCTCGAAGAGCCGGGCGGCCACGGCCATGTCGCAGTCGTCGTAGGCCCGGTTGGCCAGCATCAGCTCATGGACCAGCTTGGCCACCGGAAGCGGCTCTCCCTCGCCCAGGGCGATGGCGTTGCCCAGGTCCTTCCGGCCCAGGGACTGCTTGAAGCCGCCCTGATAGCTGCCGTTGACCATCCGGGGGAACCGGGCCTGGAAGGTCCGGGACATACCGGTGGAGGCCATGATCATGTCGTAGAGCTTGTCGGTGTCATAGCCCTGTTTTTTTGCGATGCGGTAGACCTCGCTGATGACCATGACGGTGCAGGTGGTGATCATGTTGTTGAGATTCTTAAACGCCTTGCCCATGCCGCACTTGCCCAGGTCGAAGATGTCCCGGCCCAGCGCTTGGAACACGGGATGGACCCTGGCCAGGGCCTCCGGCTTGCCCGCCGCGAAAATGGACAGGGTGTGGGCCGCCGCGCCCTCCACGCCGCCGCTGACCGGGGCGTCCACTACGTCCACACCGTAAGGGGCGTACCACGCCTCCACCTCCTGGATGGCGGCGGTGGTGCAGGAGGACATATCCACCACCGTGGCGCCCTTGGGCAGGGCTGCGGCGAAGGCCGGGTCCATGAGGACGCTCTTCACGTGCTTGTCCGCCGGGAGCATGGTGATGACCACGTCCGATACCGGCGCCAGCGCCAGCGTGGAGGCGGCGCCCTGGGCGCCCTCCGCTGTCAGCCGGTCCACCGCCGCCGGGGAGATGTCATACACCGTCACCGGATACCCGGCGGCCAAGAGATTCTTTACCATGGGAAAGCCCATGGCGCCCAGACCGATAAAACCGATTCGCATAACTTGATTCCTCCGTTTCAATTGGGGCCGCCGCAGTTCCCGATCCGGATGTGGTGGCCGCTATAATTGCCCTGGACCTGGCTGTGGAGAAATTTTGCCGCCTCCAGCAGCCTTTCAAAGGAAATGCCGGTGGACATTCCCTCCTGATCCAGAAGGTAGACCAGATCCTCCGTGGCGGTATTGCCGGAGGCGCCGGGGGCGAAGGGACAGCCCCCCAGGCCCCCCAGGGCAGTCTGCACAAAGTCCGCCCCCGCCAGGATGCCCGCATAGGTGTTGGCGATGCCCAGATTCCGAGTGTCGTGGATGTGGATGCCCACTTCCGCCTGGGGAAATTCCCGATGGGCGGCGGTCAGGGCCTCCCGCACCTGCTGGGGATGGGCCACGCCGATGGTATCGCAGAGCGTGAAGGTCCGCGCTCCCACTTGGTAGAGCCGGTCCATCAGGGCCAGCAGCTTCTCCAGGGGCATCTCCCCCTCAAAGGGGCAGCCGAAGGCGGTGGCAATGTCCAGCCCTATCTTGAGGTGGGAAAAGTGCTCCAAGATCCGCGCCGCGTCGGCCAGGGACTCCTCCACCATCCGGCCCACGTTGGCCTTGTTGTGGCTCTCGCTCAGGGAAATGACCGTGGAGATCTCCAGAAGCCCCGCCTGGGCCGCCCGCTCCGCCCCCTTCCAATTGGGGACCAGGGCGAACAGCTCCGCCTGGGGAAATTCCTCCAGCGCCACCCGGGTCAGCTCCGCCGCGTCCCGCATCTGAGGCACCGCCTTGGGGCTGACGAAGGAGGTGATCTGGACCTTCCGCACCCCCGCCGCCAAAATGCGGCGAATGATCTCCAGCTTCAATTCCATGGGAATGTAGTCCGGGATGTTCTGAAACCCATCTCTGGGACCCACTTCCACCACCTGAACGCCGCGCTTCTCCATTACACCACCCCCTGGCTGCGGAAGGCGGCCACATCCGCCTCGGTGTAGCCCAGGTGGAGCAGCACCTCCTGGGTGTGCTGGCTGAGCTGAGGCGCCGGCCGGTAAACCGAGAAGGCGTGATCCTTGAACTTCACCGGGTTGCCGGTGAGCGTCACCTTGCCGGCCACGGGATGTACGCAGTCCACAAACATCTGCCTTGCGGCAGCGATATGGGGATCCTTCACCACCCGGTCGATGGTGTTGATAGGGGCGGCGGGGATGCCGGCGGCCAGCAGGGTCTGGACTGTCTCGTCGATGGTCCGCTGAGAGGTCCAGCGTTCAATGATCTCCTTTAAGGGCGCGTGGTTTTCCACCCGCTTGATGTTGCCGTCGAACATGGGGTCGTCCATCCCGTCCAGCTTCAGCAGATCCTTCAGGGTGTCATAGAGCTTGTCGTTGCCGCAGGCGATGATCACGTCGCCGTCGCTGGCCTTGAAGGAGTCGTAGGGATAGATGGCCTCGTAACGGTTGCCGATCCGGGAGGGCACCCGGCCGGTGCACAGATAGATCATGTTGATGATCTCCAGCGCCGACACCAGGGAATCCACCAGCGCCACGTCCACCAGTTCGCCCTTTCCGGTTTTCAGCCGATTGGTATAGGCCGCCAAAATGCCGATACAGCAGCACATCCCCGCGGCAATGTCGCCAATGGCGGTGCCGGACCGGGTGGGGCCGCTGTCGGGCCAGCCGGTGGTGCTCATCAGGCCGCTCATGGCCTGGGCAATGATGTCGTAGCCCGCCCGCTTGGAATAGGGGCCGTACTGGCCAAAGCCGGACACCGCGCCGTAGACCAGGGCGGGGTTGATCTCCCGCAGGGACTCGTAGCCCAGGCCCAGCTTGTCCATGACGCCGGGGCGGTAGTTTTCAATGAGGATATCCGCCTCCCGAACCAGCTTCCGAAAGATCTCCTTCCCCTCCTGGGATTTGAGATTCAGGGTGATGCCCTTTTTATTGCGGTTCAGGTTGAGAAAATAGGAGCTCTCTCCCCCCTGGATCAGGGGGGCGTTCCGGCGGGCGTCGTCGCCCTTTACGGGCATTTCGATTTTCAGCACCTCCGCGCCCATGTCCGCCAGCATCATGCCGCAGTAGGGACCCGCCAGGACGCGGGACAGGTCCAGGACCTTTACGCCGTGTAATACGCCTTCCAAAATAGTACCTCCATTTGAATGATTGAATGATAATCATACAACCATAGCCAGATCGGGACCCTATCCGGTCCCAGAAGCCTCCCGTTCCCGGCGGCCGCCGGCCAAAGCGGCCCATGGCCGCCGGTCCATCCTCACTCCGCCTGGGCCACCGCCACCGCCACGGACACCGTGGCGCCCACCATGGGATTGTTGCCCATGCCGATGAAGCCCATCATGGCCACGTGGGCCGGGACGGAGGAGGAGCCGGCAAACACCGCGTCGGCGTACATCCGGGACATCATATCCGTAAAGCCATAGGAAGCCGGTCCGGCGGAAATGTCGTCGTTGTTCAGCGTCCGGCCAATGCCGCCGCCGGAGGCGCAGGCAAAGTACGCCTCCCCGGTATCCATGCAGTATTTTTTGTAGGCTCCCGCCACCGGATGCTGGAATTTGATCATATTGGTGCCGTTGCCGGAGATGGAAATATCCACCTGTTCCAGCTTCATGATGGCCACGCCTTCCCGCATTTCGTTGGCGCCATAGCATCGAACCGCCCGGCGCTCTCCCTGGGAGAAGGGGATCTCCTCCAGAACCGTCAGCCGGTCCGTCTGGAAATCAAAGGCGGTGCGGACATAGGTGAATCCGTTGACGCGGGCGATGATCTCCGCCGCGTCCTTGCCCAGGCCGTTGAGGATCACCCGAATGGGGGTGCTGCGGACCTTGTTGGCGGACCGGGCGATGCCCAAGGCCCCCTCCGCGGCGGCAAAGGACTCGTGGCCCGCCAGAAAGGCGAAGCACTTCGTCTCGTCGCTGAGGACCTTGGCCGCCAGGGCCCCATGGCCCAGTCCCACCTTCCGCTCCTGGGCCACCGAGCCGGGGGCGCAGAAGCTCTGCAAGCCCTGGCCCAACACCTGGGCCACCTGGGCGGGGTCCCGGACCCCGTCGTGGAGGGCTGCCGCCGCGCCGGCAATGTAGGCCCAGGGGGCGTCGTCAAAGGAGATGGGCTGAATTTTCCGGATCATGGCCGGAATGTCCAGGCCGTGATCCCGGCAGATCTGCTGCGCCGCCTCCAAGGAGGCAATGTCATGGCCCGCCAGAAACGCCTGGATCTGGGGCAGCTTTTGGGTGTCGTTGGTAAAATGCGCCACGTTCGTTGCCTCCCTTCACTCTTTTCTGGGGTTGATATAAGTGACGGCCTCGTCATACCGGCCATAGACGCCGGTGGCGTCCTTCAACGCCTGCGCCGGGTCCACGCCCTCGCTGATCTGGTCCATCATGCGGCCCAAATTCACATATTCATAGCCAATGATCCGGTCCTGCTCGTCCAGGGCCATTTTGGTGACATAGCCCTCCGTCAGTTCCAGATACCGGGGCCCTTTTTCCAAGGTGCTGTAGCTGGTGCCCACCTGGCTCCGGCGGCCGCTGCCCAGATCCTCCAGCCCGGCGCCGATCTTCAGCCCCTCCTGGGTGAAGGCGGTCTGGGACCGGCCATAGGTAAGCTGCAAATACATCTCCCGCATGGCCACGTTGATGGCGTCGCACACCAGATCGGTGTTCACCGCCTCCAAAAGGGTGTTGCCGGGGAGTATCTCGCTGGCCATGGCCGCCGACTGAGTCATGCCGCTGCACCCGATGACCTCCACCAGCGCCTCTTGAATGACGCCGTTCTTCACGTTCAGGGTCAGCTTGCAGGC
Source organism: uncultured Oscillospiraceae bacterium (assembly GCA_947625965.1). Lineage (GTDB taxonomy): Bacteria > Bacillota > Clostridia > Oscillospirales > Oscillospiraceae > Faecousia. The sequence goes on along the minus strand of CANQQO010000010.1, from coordinate 10,115 downwards.
CCCCTGCTTCAAGGCGCAGGTGCCCACGCTGTGGCTAAAGCCGGAGAGCTGAGAAATTTCCTTCACGCTGTCAAAGTGCCCCTCCTGGGGGATCGGCGACGGGCCGTGATGGGTACACCGGGCGATCCGCCGCTTTTGGGCCAATTCTTCCGTCAAATCCATGGCTGCCTCCTTATTCGTTTCGTACATAGCAGGTCCCCTCCAGCAGCCGCCGGGCGGTCCGGACATAGGCCAGCCGTTGGAAAGCAACGCTCTCCCCCCTCCGGTCCGCCGCCGCGTCGCTGATCATCACGCCGCTGGGGTGGCCGATCCGCAGGGGACCGTTTTCCCGCGCCCTGTCGCCGAGCTGCCGCCAGACCAGAGTGCCGGGGAGCCGCGCCGCCGCGCCGGTGGCCACGCTGCCGGTGCCGGGGTACGCCTTGTGCATATGGCCCATGAAGTAGAGCCGGGCGGTCAGATCGATATCCCCGGCCAGGATCTCCTTCCCCATGGGGGTGCGGTAGGCGGCGGGGGGACTGACCAGGGCGAGGAAGGGCACATAGCCGCTCTCCTTCGTGGCCAGCTCCGCCGTGGGGGCCATGCCGGCCTTCACGGCGGCCGCCGCCCGAATGGCTTCCATCCGGGCCATCAGCGCCCGGTCCGCCTCCAGCTCCGCGCAGCTCTCGGTGCCCTTCAGGCCCAGGGCGGCGGCCTCCAAAAAGACCACCACGTTCCCCGCGTCTACAATGGACACTTCATATTCCCCGCCCGCCGCTTCGATTCGGTCCGTGAGGCTTCCGGTGGGCAGCAGATGCCCGGTGGTGGAGCCTCCGGTCTGGGAAAAATCCATCCAAATGGGCGCGCCGGTGCCGGGGACGCCGTCGATGGCGCAGTCCCCCAAGACCTGGGCCTTCCCGTCCTTCACCGGCACGTGGGCCAGGAGGATACAGTGGGTATTGGTCTGGTGGATGCGGACCGTCGTCACCGGCTCCACCGCCGGCACCAGGCCCTCGTCAATGGCGAAAGGCCCCACGGCGGAGGAGATGTTGCCGCAGTTTCCGCCGTAGTCCACCGCCGGGCTGTCAAAGCTGACCTGGGCAAAGGTATAGTCCACGTCGGCGTCGGGCCGGGTAGGGGGACCGATCATGGCAAACTTGCTGGTGAGCACGTCCGCGCCGCCCAGGCCGTCGATCTGCCTGGGGTCCGGGCTGCCAAAAATGGCCCGGATCACCCGGTCCCGCTGGGCCGGGTCCTGGGGCAGCTCGTTTTTCATCATAAACACCGCTTTGCTGGTGCCGCCCCGGTAGAGCGCCACCCGGTAGGGAGTCATTTGGGGATACATAGGCCGCCTCCTTCTCTATCGGCGCAGGGACTCCAGCAGTCCGCCGCTGGCAATGATTTTTTGAATATTGGGGGGCAGGGGGTCGCAGGAGAAGCGCCGCCCAGTGGTCAGGTCCAAAATGACGCCCTCCCCCAGGTCCACCTCCAGCCGGTCGCCCTCGCCGATCTCGCCGGCCTCTGGGCAGATGAGGACCGGAAGGCCGATATTGATGCAGTTTCGGTAAAAAATACGGGCAAAAAATTGGGCGATCACCGCCGCCACCCGGCAGTCCTTCAATGCCCTGGGGGCTGTCTCCCGGCTGGAGCCGGAGCCAAAATTCTTCCCCGCCACCACGAAGTCGCCGGGCCGGACGCTTTTGGCGAAGTCCGGGTCCACGCCCTCCATGGCGTGGGCGGCGATCTCCTGTCGGGATCTTTCCATGTAACAGGCGGGGGAGATCAGGTCGGTGTTGATGTTGTCGCCGAAGGTGTGGGCGATCCCGATCAATGTATCTGCCATATCGCGCCTCCTTACAAAAATTCTCTGGGGTCCCGCAGCTCCCCGGCCGCCGCCGAGGCCGCCACGGTGGCGGGAGAGGCCAGATAGACAAAGGCCGCCTTGCTCCCCATCCGGCCCCGGAAATTCCGGTTGCTGGCGGAGACGCACCGCTCCCCATCGGCCAGGATCCCCGAGTGGGTGCCCACACAGGCCCCGCAGGTGGGAGCCAGGATCACCGCCCCGGCCTCGGCCAGGGCGCCGAGCAGGCCCATCTGGGCGGCCTGACGATAGATCCGCTGAGACGCCGGGGAGACGTACAGCCGGACGCCCTTGGCGACCTTCCTGCCCCGCAGCACCTCCGCCGCGGCTTCCAGATCCGACAGCCGGCCGCCGGTGCAGCTTCCCAGATACGCCTGGTCCATCCGGGTCCCCAAAAGGTCCTTCACCGGAAATACATTGTCCACCTCGTGGGGAGCCGCCACCTGGGGCGTCAGAGAAGAAGCGTCAAAGGTCACGTTCCCGGCAAAGCTCGCGTCGGGGTCGGAGTACACCGGCTCATATTCCCGCCGGCAGCCGTGGTCGGCCAGGTAGGCAAAGGTCTTTTCATCGGGGGCGATCAGGCCCGCCTTGGCGCCGGCCTCCACCGCCATATTGCTGATGCACATCCGCTGCTCCATGGACAATTCCCGGATCGCCTCGCCGGTAAATTCCAACGTCTGATAGGTGGCCCCGGCGTGGCCCAGGCGGCCGATGGTATGCAGGATCAGGTCCTTGGCCATGACGCCTCTGGACAGCTTTCCATTCCAGATCACCCGCACCGTCTCCGGCACCCGGAGCCAAAGCTCCCCGGTGAGGACCACCCCGGTCATTTCCGTGGAGCCCACGCCGGTGCCGAAGCATCCAAAGGCGCCGGCGGTACAGGTATGGGAGTCGGTGCCCACCTGCACGGTGCCGGGGAGGGAGAAGCCCTCCTCCGCCAAAAGCTGATGGCAGGGGCCTTGGGACTCATAAAACTGGGTGACGCCGTTCTCCTCAGCCCAGCGGCGGGTGAAGGCGACGATATTGGCCTGATCGATGTTGGCCGGCGGGGCGTAGTGGTCGCAGATGACCACGCAGCGCTCCGGGCAGAGGACCTGGCCGCCGTAGGCGCGGAACGCCTCATCCATGACGCGGGGGCCCAGAATGTCGTCCATCATGGCGCAGTCCACCCGCGCGGTGACGATCTCCCCCGCCCGGACCTGAGGCAGCCCAGCGGCCCGGGCCAGGAGCTTTTCGGACATGGTCATTGGCATGGCGTCCACCTCCCGTCAATCAAACACGATCTGCTCATCCAGGCCCGGCTTCAAAAGGATCTTGATGTCCCGGCCGGACTTGTCCACAGAGGCGTCCAGGGCCTCTTTTGCCTTTTCCAGGGGCCAAACGCTCGTCACCAGACGGCGGAAGTCGTCATTGAGGACGCCGCTGTTGATCAGGTCCACGCCCTTGGCAAAGTCCCCAGCCTGGTGCATATTCACGGAGAGCAAGTCGATCTCCTTGCGGTAAATCGTTCCGAAGTCCACCTTCCGGTCCACATAGGGCAGTCCCACCGGCACCACCGTGCCGCCGTGCCGCACAGCCGCCAGGGAGGTGTCCCATCCCGGCTGGGAGCCGGAAGTCTCAAAGACGTAATCCATTCCCGCGCCGCCGGTGAGCCGGTGAGCCTCCGCCGCCACGTCGTCCTTGGCGGAGTGGAGGGTGCCGAAGCCCATGGAGGCCATCAGATCCAGCCGGTGCTGACTCAGCTCGGCAAACACCACCTGGGAGGCGCCGTTGTGCCGGGCCAGCAGGCCGATGAGGATCCCGATTGCGCCGGCGCCGATGATCAGCACATGGTCGCCCATGCCCACCCGGCTGAACCGAACGTCAAACACCGCCACCGCCAGAGGCTCGGCAATGGCCGCCACCAGGGGATCCACCCCCGGCGCGATGGGAAATAACCGGTCAAAGTCCCGCTCAAAATATTCCGCAAAGCAGCCGCTGGGCCGGCGGCGGGCGCCGTACTGGCCGGAGCAGATGCTGGGCCGGCCCGCCAGGCACTGGTCGCAGATGCCGCAGGGGGCGTCCTGGGGGCCCACCACCATGTCCCCCACCTTGACCCGGCAGGGACGGCCCTCCGGGTTGTTGATGGCCACCACCCGGCCGTAAAATTCATGGCCGGTGACGCGGGGGTCCTCGGGGGTGCCGCCGTAGTTGTTGTGGGCGAAGATGGCCGGGTCCCCGCCGCAGATACCGGCGTATTCCAGCCGGATCAACGCCTGCCCGATGCCGGGCTTGGGGATCGGTCCCATGCGAACGCCGCCCTCGCCGGGGCCGGTGACAAAGAATCCAAGCATTTTATCCATAGCGTTCACCCCTTTTTCATTTTGCTCAGCACCGACTGGGCCAAGCGCTTGTCCGCCTCATCGAAGCTGTGGACGCCTATAAAACGAATCTGACTGCGGATGGCGGTCTTGACGAAGAAGGAATAGGGCTGAGGCAGCTCCGTCAGCACTCCCACCACAGCGCCCCGCTTCACCAGCGCCAGAATGGCGGCGTATCCCGCCTCGGTGCCGGAGGTCTCAAAAGCGAAGGCAAAGCCCCGGTCGTCAGTCAGCCGGTGCAGCAGCTCCGTCTCGGACTCCCGCTCCCGGACCCAGGGTTCCAGGCCCAGGGAGGAGGTGAGCATCTGCTCCTCCGCCGTCTGGCAGCCCACGGCCACCCGGGCGGCGCCGAAGGTCTTGGCCTCGACAGCCACCGCCAGTCCCAAGGGCGTCCCCTTTGAGACGAACACGTTTTCTCCGTACACATACCCGCACCGGCGAAGGGCATGGACCCCTACCGCCAGGCGGTCAACCAATTCCAGATCTGTCTGTGTCATGGCTCTCACCCCGTATTATTGTATGATTGTATTACAACTGTGCCTACAGTATACTCCTTATTTGTCCCGCTGTCAATTGGCACTTGCTACAAAGCCACGGGACGCATTTTGTGGTATTTGGACAAGATAGGACCTTTTTCGCCGCGATGCTGCGCCTCGATCCTGTGACAAAGCGGGCTCGTATCCGCCTCGGAGAAAAACCGGAGGGGCGGTCTGCGACGGCGAACTCGGAGAGGCCATTGGACAAGCTGAAATGCCCCCAAACGTCGCAGCCGTGGACGTTTGGGGGCAAATATAACACCAGGATGGGTCCGCCGGCGGGCGCGCGCCTTCGGAGCCGCTTCTGTAAGACGGCGCCGGCATCCCCGTCCCTGCAAAGGGACCGTTCCGCTACCCCATCAGGACCCCGATGACCAAGCCCGCCGCGCCGCACAGGGCCATGACAAGAATGGGATTCCATTTGAACCGGCGCAACACCGCCAGCGCCGCCGCGAACAGGCCCGCGCCCACCCAATCCACCGAGGACAGGGCCATGGCCTGGCCGTTGAAAAGGACCTTGAGCAGGATGCTCAGACCGGCGGAGGCGATCAGCGCCACCACCGCGGGCCGCAGGCTGGACAGGACGCTCTGCAATACCCGCAGGTCCTTGTACCTCCTGTAGACATAGGACAGCAGGGACACCAAAAGGAGGGATGGCGTGATGCAGCCAACGGTGGCAATGACCGCCCCGCCGAATCCGGCGATCCGAAGGCCCACAAAGGTCGCCGAGTTGACCGCGATGGGGCCGGGCGTCATTTCGGCAATGGTGATCAGATCCACGAATTCATTCATCGACAGCCAGGCGTACCGCTCCACGACCTGGGCCTGGATGAGGGGCATGGCCGCGTAGCCGCCGCCGATGGAAAACAGGCCGATCTGCAAAAAGCTCCAGAAGAGCTGCCAATAGATCATTCTTCCGTCCCCTCCCGTTTCCTGTGATACATCGCCAGGACGACCCCCACCAGGCCCGCCGCCAGGATGATATAGACGACGTTGACGCCGAAACAGAAGGTCGCCAGGAAGGCGGCAACCATGACGGTCAGGTGGACAGGGGACTTCGTCTTCAGCACGTTGGCGCCAAGGCTGCACACCACGTCCAGAATGACCGCCGCCACCCCCGCCTGCATCCCTCGCAGGGTCAGGGCCACATACCGGTTGGAGGCGAAGGCCGAGTAGCCCAGGGAGATCAAGGACAAAATCGCCACAGGCGGAATGATGGTGCCCAGGACGGCCGCGACCATGCCCGCGAATCCGGCCACATGATAGCCGACCAGAATGGCGGCGTTCACGGCGATGGCCCCCGGGGAGGACTGGGCCAGGGCCGTCATGTCCAGCATCTCCTGCTCGTCGATCCAGTGGAACTCGTCCACAAATTTTCGCTTCATAAAGGTAATAATGACGAAGCCGCCGCCAAAGGTAAAGGCGCTGATGTACAGCATGGTGAAAAACAGCTTTGCCAGCGGCTTGCGCTTACCGGGTGATCTTTCCATATGGGTCCCGCTTTCTTTTCTTGGAATTGGTTCTATCCCGCGTATTTTGCCACGATGGCGCCCATGGCGTCGAAGCGCTCCTCCATGTCCCGGACCAGCTTGAACTGGGTCCGGCAGCGGTACAAATTCTGATCTGCACAGTGGATGCGGAAATAGTGGTCCCCCTCCAGGTAGTCCGTCAGGAACCGGATGCCGCACTCCAGCGTCATAAGTCTGGCGCCCCAGGGCAGGTATTCCAGCTCTCCCGGGGTCAGGGTGCCGCCCGCCCCCTCCAGGAAGCCTCGGGTGTAGACCTCGAAGAGCTCCAGGTCGAAGTGGACCTTGGACAGGTCCCGCTCGTCCTCCGCACAGTGATTTGCGCCGAAGCGGATGGAGTCTCCGAAATCGTTGATGGAGAGGCCGGGCATCGTGGTGTCCAGGTCAATGACGCAGATCCCCTCCCCGGTCTTCCGGTCGATGAGGATGTTGTTCAGCTTGGTGTCGTTGTGGGTCACCCGCAGGGGGAGCTTCCCCTCCCGCTGGGCCCGCAGGGCCACGGAGCAGTCCCCTTTCCGGTCCAGGACGAATTGAATTTCCTCCTGGGTCTGCGCCGCCCGCCCCAAAGGGTCCGCCGCCAGGGCCGCTTCAAATTTGGCGAAGCGGGCCTCCGTGTTGTGAAAATCCGGGATGGTCTCGTGGAGGGTCTGGGCGGGGTAGTCCCGGAGCAGATACTGAAAGCGCCCGAAGGCCCGGGCCGACGCCTCGAACAGCGCCGGGGTGGCGGACTGGAAGCAGTCCGTGCCCTCCACGAAGGGCATCAGCCGCCAGAGATTGCCCCCGGGATCCCGGTAACATTTCTCGCCGGTCCTCGTGGGCACAACGCTCAGCGTCTCCCGCAGGGGGTCGCCGCCCATGGCGAGGATCTTCCTCCGCAGGAAGGAGGTGACCCCGCAGAAATTCTCCATCAGGGCCTCCGGGTCGGGAAAGACTGCGGAATTGATCCCCTGGAGGATGAAGCGCACGCAGTCGCCCTCCTGCCCCTGGCAAAGGACGCAGTAGGTGTCGTTGATGTGTCCCTGGCCGTAGCGTACCGCCCCCACCAGGGTGGCGGGGAAGGAATAGGCGTCCAGGACCCGCGCCAGGAAGGGCGCGTCGGGGGGTAGATATGGCTTGCACATAAAAAATGCCTCCTAAAATGATATCCGCCGGACCGGCAAGGGAATGTCGGAGGGCGGTTTGATCCCAGCGACGCCGCAAGGTCCGGACGGTGCGGCGGCCCCGCCGGATCGCGGGGCAGACGGGCCAAAAAACGCGGGGGAGCCATTGTATATTCCCGCAGCTTTTTGGAAAGTATGGAAAGCAATAAGGAAACGCGCCGCCGGCAGCCGTAGATCGCGCCCCTACGGTTCCAGCCGCCCGGACCGCCGGGCGCCGATGATCCGGGCCGCTTGAAGGAGCTGGTCCTCCCGCCGGGAGAAAAACCGCCGGTAGGCGGGGCAGAGGAAGGTCTTCCCCGGTCCGCCCTCCTGGGGGCAGACCCGGTCCCGGCGGCAGCCGTTCCGGCACAGGGGGAAATACCGGCAGGCGCGGCAGTCCTCCGGCGCCGGCCGGGACGCCTCCACAAACTGCCTGGCGGTTTGGCTTCGGGCCATCTCCTCCAGGGAGCCGGTCATGACGCTGCCCAGCCGCCATTCGTCCAGGGCGTAAAAGTCGCAGGGGTACACCTCGCCGTCGCTCTCCACGGTGAAGCTCACGGCGCAGCGGCCCGTCATATTGCAGGCCTCCGGCGGCAGGCCCAGCAGGATGCCGATCCAGTTGTCCAGATGGCGGACGCTGACATAGCTTCCCCCCAGCAGGTCATGAAACCACAGATCGAATACCCGGATCAGAAAATCGCCGTAGTCCCCGGGCGGCAGGCTGTATTTCTGGCCGCCCGGCCGACTGCCCAGGGGCTCCAGGCAGGGGATAAATTGCAGGCGGCGAAAACCCTGGCCGGTGAAGAAGCGGTATACCTGCTCCGGCTGGCGGGCGACCTGGCCCGTGACCACGCACAGAATATTGAATTCCGCGCCATACCGCCGCAGAAGTCCCGCCGCCTTCATGACGCGCTGAAAAGTGCCCCGGCCCTCGGCGTCCAGCCGGAAGCCGTCGTGGAGCCGGGCCGGGCCGTCCAGGGAAAGCCCGGTCAGAAAGCGGTGCTCCGCCAGGAAGCGGGCCCAGTTCTCGTCCAGGCCCAGGCCGCTGGTTTGCAGGCTGTGATACACCCGCAGACCGGGCTTGGCGTATCGCTCCTCCAGCCTGAGGAAATCCCGGTAAAAATCCAACCCCGCCAGGGTGGGTTCGCCGCCCTGGAACAGGAAGGTGCAGCGCTCCTCCGCGGCGGTCATTGCGGCCGCCACCGTCCGTTCCAGCACCTCCGGGGACATCACGCCCCGGTTGGGGACCCTCCGGTGGGCAGCCTCGTCCCGGTAGAAGCAGTAGGCGCACCGCATCCCGCAGGCGGACGAGGCGGGCTTCACCAGCACCGTGACCGCCCGCATCTCACACCTTGGACGGAATGTCCGCCGGATGGGTATGCACCGCCTGGCGATATTCCAGCGGCGTTTTGCCCACCAGTTTCTTGAACCGCTGGCTGAAATAGCAGGGGCTGGAAAAGCCGGTGATGGCGCTGATCTGGCTCACGGAATAGTCCGAGTTTTCCAGCAGATGCTTGCTCTCCGCGATCCGATGGGCCAAAAGATAGCTGATGGGGCTACAGCCGATCTCCTTATTGAAAGCGTGGGCCAGGTAGTGCTTGCTCATGTGGGAGATCTCCGCCAAGGTGTCCAGGGTGATGTTCTCCTGGAAATGCTCGTCCATATACTGCTTGACCCGGGCGCACTCCAGGCTGCTCCTAGTCTCGTCCAGGACCAGGCTCCGCTGTGCGATGCGGCGGCGGAGCAGGATCAGGAAGACCCGCGCCAGGCCGGCGCATACCTCCAGATAGTTCTCCTGCCGCTCCTCGCACTCCCGGAGAATGGCCTCGGGATAAAACCGGTAGTCCGGCTCCCGGGTCTGGCCCTGGAGGTGGAGGAGCCGCTGGGCCATGCCGCCGTCGGTCTGGAACCGCACCCCCTCGATGCCCATCACGATGTATTCCAGGGGATTGCTGGCAAAGGACAGCTCCGTGTGCATCGTGTAGGGATTGACCACCACCAGATCGCCGGGGTGGAGGGGCAAATCCTGGGATTCCATCCGGAAGAAGCCCTTCCCGTTCAAGACATAGAAGATCTCGGCGCAGTAGTGGGAGTGGAGCAGGCTGTGCCAGTCGTTTTCGCACTTGCTGTGGGAGATGTACAGGAGCCGAAAATCCTGCCCCTCCTCCGGATAATCGATGTCATACCTCTGGATGCCCATAACGCTCCCCCTCATTTTGTGCAACTACTCGCAAGTGCTTTACACATATTGCTTTCACAAAAAATGGAATATTTCCCCGCCCGGCCAAATGGATAAACTAATATTACCAACAGCTCGGCAAAATGTCAAGGTGAATTTGGAAAAACCGCCTCCCGCCCGCGTTGAAAACCGGTCAACAATTACGCAAAATGTCCATAACGTCCCGCCTCACCGCCCCCCTCTATAGATAACTTGCCGAAAAAAGCAGGATATATAAAATATACAGCAACTTATTGCATTGCCATTCCCCCCGGCTCCAGGCTATAATTGAGGTACCCCGGCGGCGGAAGCCTTCGCCGCCGGAAAGGAAAAAAGGTTCATCCTATAAATCTAAAGGAGGAAATGAAATGAAAAAACTTATCGCCCTGCTGCTTGCTGCGGTCATGGTCCTGGGCCTCGTCGCCTGCGGCCCTTCCGGCAATGATCAGACCGATCCCCCCAAGGCCAGCGACAAGCAGACCGATCCCCCCAAGACCAC
>CANQQO010000009.1 GCA_947625965.1 uncultured Oscillospiraceae bacterium | reverse complement strand
GAATCCACGTTGCTGATGTGGAAGAACATGGTGGCCGGCTGCATGATCCCCAGCTCCTGGTTGCCCAGCTCGCAGGGTACGCCGCTGCGGTACGCCACGTCCGCGTCGCCGGTGCAGTCGATGACGACCCGGGCGCCGATCCGCTCGATCCCACTTTTGGAGCAGACTACCACACCGGTGACGGCGCTTCCCTCCAGGAGCGGTTCCAGGAATGTGGTGTGGTACATCACCCGGACGCCGGTCTCCTGGAGCATTTCATCTGCCAGCAGCTTGAGTCCCTCGGGCTCGAAGGGGGTCACATGGTCGTGGCCCACGGTGATCCAGGAGGTGTAGCTGGTCCCGGATCGGACCTGAGAGGGGTGGATCGCCGCTCCCCGGGCCACCAGCCGGTCCACGATCTCCGCGAACAGGCCCCGGATGATCATGGCTTTCCCTTCCCGGTCGTAGCAGGTCATGAACGGACCCACCAGTCCCTGGGTGGCCATGCCGCCGCAGCAGTTGCTCTGCTCCACCACCAGCACGTCCGCTCCCATCCGGGCCGCCGCGACTGCGGCGCACAGGCCGCTGGGGCCGCCGCCCACCACCACCACGTCGGCACGGCGGACCCGCGCCGAATCCTCGCTTTTCCTCATGTTTCCAATCTCCTCATCTTTCTGGGCGCCGCCGCGCCCAGATCATCGAACCAGAACGCTGTCCCGGATGGTCATATAGGGGGGCACGACGATCTTTTGATAGGGCCGGTCCGGGTCCTTCATCCGCTCCAGCAGACATTTGGCCGCCAACTGGCCCAGCTTTTCCTTTTGAATATTGATGGCGGTCAGCGCCGGGACGGCGTAGCCGCAAAGCACCGAGTCCTCGTAGGGAATGACGGACACATCCTCCGGCACCCGGATGCCCAGCTCATGGAGCCGGCGCATGGCTCCCAGAGCCAGGGGAGCGTTGGCGGCCACGATGGCGTCGGGCCGGGCCCCGGTGGCCAGGAAGGCCTTCATCGTCTCATAGGCGCTGGCGCCCTGGTTATGCTCGCAGCTCAAAAGCCACTCGGGGTCGTATTCCATCCCCAGCTCCTTGACCAGCCGCTCGATGCCGCGTTTCCGCACATAGTAGGAGCGGAAGCGGGTGGGGCAGTTGAGGAAGCAGATGCGCTTGTGCCCCGTTTCCACCAGATAGCGGATGGCCAGGGCGCTGCCCTCGCCGGGATCGGCCAGGACGGAGTCGGCGTCCTTCTCGTAGCTGTTGACCCCCACCAGAACGAAGGGGATCCCCACCTTCTTCATGTTGGCGACCAGCTCCGGCGCGTAGGGGGAGCCGACGATGAAAGCTCCGTCCACCCGCCGGTTGGCGATGACCTTGGGCAGCCGGTCCGGCTCGGCCACGGAGCAGAAGGACTCGGTGATGATGCCGTAATCCGTGTCCGACAGGCCGGACATGATGCCGTTGCTGATATTGTAGGCGCAAAGGCCGGAGTGATTGTCGAAATCGTAGCTGTTGGAGGGCTGGGACTCGTTCATAATGATGACGCCCAGGCTGTTCATGGTCTTGTTGCTCAGGCCCCTGGCGTTGTTGTTGGGGACGTAATTCATTTCCTTGATCACGGATAGGACCAGTTCCCGAGTTTCCTCCTTGACCAAAGGGCTTTTGTTGAGGACCAGGGAAACTGTGCTGCGGGAGACTCCCGCGCGTTCCGCCACATCCCGAATTGTTACCATAAGTATACACCTCTCCGCTTTCCGTGAATTTTAGACCGATTTAATTTCACGTTCTCTCACCGCTCTCGCGTGCTTGCGAGAGCCGGCGCCCGAAAGGACGGGCCGTGAGGTGGGGGGAGGGGATGGGCAGGCAACGGTCTGGCAAGCACGAAGGGAGTAAAGACCGCTTTTGTGGCTTTCATTATACTTTAGACCGTTCCAAAATGCAAGATGGCAGTTTTTCCGAAAGGATTCCCAAAACTTTGTGAAGTTTCACAACGAATTTTGCAGAATTCTCCGATATGCAAAAATTCATCTGGGCATTTTCATGGAAATCGCACAATTGACAATCGAATCGGTCCAAATTATAATATTTTTGTAAATAATGCCATGCTCCTCTCAAAAGGAGATGGCCCCCATTGGGACGCCTGAGAACGAGGCGGACTTTTTTCCAATTTTTGGACCGGTTCAAATCTTTCCCGTCGGCTCCCGGCGATCAAAAAGAAAGTGAGGAAGATGCAGATCATGAAAAAGAAGAATTGTTTTCGGCCCCTGCTGGCCCTGGTCCTAGCGCTGTCCCTGATCCTGGCCGTAGTGCCGGCGGTCCCGGCAGAGGCGGAGGCCCCGGGCAGCAGCGAGGTGGTCTACGTCTGCGACGGGGGAACCGGCGACGGCAAGACCCCGGAGCAGCCCCTGGGAAGCCTTCTGGACGCCTTTACCGCCCTGGGTGATGATGGCGGCACCATTGTCCTGACGGGAAAGGTGACCCTGGAGGGCCACTTTAACAATAAGAACACCGTCCGGCACACGGGGCTGCTGGTGATCACCGGCAAGGCCTCCTCCGGGACCGTTTACCCCGACGCGGAGCTGAACTACACCGGGGCGTCCAACACCAACCTGGGCGGCCCGACGCTGCTGGAAAACCTAAAGCTCACCGCGCCCCAGGGGAAAAATCTCAATCTTTACGCCTGCCCCGCGCTGACCATCGGCGCCGGCGTCGTCACCTCCGGCAACCAGCTCAACCTGTTCGCGGGCGATATGGCGGAATACACCGGGGACTGCACCGTGACCGTTCAGAGCGGCTCGTTCGCCGAGATCGTTCCCTCCCGGTACAACGTGACCGGCAAGACGACCATCCACATGGAGGGCGGCGAGATCGGCCATATCAACGCCGGCGGGCAGTCCTCCACGATATCGGATGTGGAGATCAACCTCCGGGGCGGCGAGGTTGGCGAAATCTATGCCTCCGGCACCGGCGGCAGCGGCACTACGGGGAACGTCAAGCTGAACCTGCTGGGCGGCACGCTGACCAGCGGGATCATCCCTGTCCCCGCCGCCTCGAAACCCACCCAGATCACCGGGAATTTTGACGTGGTGGTGGGAAGCTCCTTTGCGGGCGCGTCCATGCTCACGGTCGAGATCGCGCCGGAGGGCGCCGCCTCCATCACCTTCCAGGGCTACCGGGGGACGCTCCCCGCCATTCTGGACCAGTTTGACGCCCTGACCCTCGCCGACAGCAGCGCCGCCACCATTTCCGGCGCCCTGCCCGACGGGTTCCAGATCACCGTGGAGACGGGCAGCAGCCTGACCCTCGCCGACTACAGCCGCAGCGCCCTGGATTCCGCGGGGATCACAGTGTCCGGCGGCGGCACCGTGAAATATGGGGTGGAGGAAACTGCCCAGGTGGTCTATGTCAACGGCGCCGTCACCGGCGGAGACGGCAAGACCCCGGAGACGGCCCTTTCCGATTTGAAGGCGGCCTTTGCGGCTCTGGGCGGCGCGGAGGGCACCATCGTGGTCACCGGGCCCACGGCCCAGGGCAGCTTCACCGCCGCCGCTCACACAGGGACCTATAAGGTCACCAGCAAGTATGGCGGCCAGGTGTACGAGGACGCGGAACTGACCTTTACCAAGGGCACCAACATCGACGTAGGTGGGCCCACGGTGATAGAGTATCTGACCCTCAACGTGACCAATGAGGTCAACGTGAATTTCTACGCCAATACGAGCCTGACCTTCGGGGAGGACGTTGTCACCAAGGGCTACGGCTCCGACAAGATCACCCTCTACTGCGGCGTCGTCTCCGGCAGCATCGCCGACTCCGCCCTGACGGTCAACAGCGGCGCGGTGAAGCTGGTGGTCGCCACCAATAAAAATCCCATCACCGGCACCGCCAGCATCACCATCAACGGCGGCGAAGTCACGGGCTACCTGTCCGTGGGCGCGACCAGCGCCAAGGTCGGCCGGGTAGAAGTGACCGTCAACGGCGGCGTCATCAAGACGATCTATCCCTCCGGCGCGGGCACCGCCGAGACCGGCTCTGTGAAGCTGGCGCTGCTGGGCGGCCAGGTCACCGGCGGAATTAAGGCGAATTCAAAGGGCAACGGCCCCGTCGCCGGGGACTATGACCTGGTGATCGGCAAGGATTTTGCCGGAGCTGAGAGTCTGAGCGCCGTGTGCAGCTCCGGGGTCCAGGTGGGCGGCGCCGCCCGGGTGACGTTCCAGGGCTTTGTGGGGAAGCTGCCCAAGCTCCTGGAAGAGTTTGACGCTCTGACCCTGACCGATAGCGCCAACGCCATCTGCGAAACCACCCTGCCCCAGGGCTACGCCATCGAGGTGGCGGAGGGCAGCGTCCTCCGTCTGACGGAGTACACCGAAGAAACGGCCGAAACGGGCCTGACCATCACGGGGGAGGGAACTGTCCTCTACGGCCCCGTACCCGATGAAAGCGACCCCATCCAGGTGCAGACCCTCACCGTGTATCTCAACGGCTCCGCCGCCTTCTCCGGCGACGGCACCGCGCCGGAAACCGCCGTCAAGACCCTGGACGAGGCGTATCGGATGCTGGTAAAGCGCTACCGGGACCCCGACGGCAAGAACTTGACAGACGCGGGCACCGAGGGTAAAATCATTGTATGCGGCGACACCACCCAGGCCGAGAATTTCAACCTGGATGCCGGCTATACCCACCTGGGCAAGCTCACCATCACCAGCCAGGACGGGGCGGTGCTCCATCTGGGCAAGGACACCGGCCCGGTGTACCTGCAAATGTCCGGCCCCACGCTGTGGGACGACATCACTGTGGACGCTCTGGGTCCCTCCGGCAGCGCCGGCGAGACGATGTTCTACACCGGCTATGACTTTGCCGTAGGCGAGGGCTTCCGGACGGCCTGGCACGGCCAGCTCCTGACCCGGACGGACAATTCCTACTACATCGCCCTGCGCTGCGGCTTCGTGGACGCGGAGGACTATGACGGCAAAACGCCCGTGACGGTCCGTCTCCTGGGCGGCGTGTGGCGGAATATGAACACCGGCAGCCATGTTCACCCCATCTCCTCCGTCTATCTGACCCTGGGCGGCAGCGGGGTCGTTACGGGCTATATTGAATGTGGCGGCATGAACTCCACCCCCGTGGGGGATGTTACCATCGACATTGACGAGGGCGGTTACAGCAACGCGCTGTATCTCTATAGCTACCTTGCGAAA
Organism: uncultured Oscillospiraceae bacterium; assembly: GCA_947625965.1. Lineage (GTDB taxonomy): Bacteria > Bacillota > Clostridia > Oscillospirales > Oscillospiraceae > Faecousia. The sequence continues at coordinate 34,346 of CANQQO010000009.1, read as the reverse complement.
GGCAAGGACGCTGAAATGGGCAGCCTGACGGTGAACATCCGCGGCACCCTGTTCAAGCTCCTGCCCCAGCGGAATTACCGAAACGTCACCACCGAAAAGGCCACCAGGAAGGGGGATATGGTCGTGAATCTGTATCCCACCGGCGCGATCACCGGATCTTCCTCCAACTATACCCTGGAAAACGAGTACTGCACCGTCACCGGCAAGCTGGTCTACAACGTCTATGGCTACTCCGGCGCGGCCCAGTACGGCATGGACCGCTATGACGTGGTGAACCTCCACGGGGAAGCCGTGCCCGAGACGGATTATGAGATGATCCCCGCTGGCGAGGGCAGGCAGCTCCGGGTCCACTGTTACCAGGGCAGCTTTGACATGGACCTTTCCAGCTTCGACAGCATCAGCGTCTCCGGCAAGTCCGATGTGACCTTCCTGGGGGAATTCCCCACGACCCTTCCCATCGCCGTGGAGGAGGGCAGCATCCTCCGCATTCGCCCCAGCCAGAATCCGGGGAAGACGCTGGCGGACTTCACCTACACCGGCACGGTGCTTCTGGCCGAGCCGCCCTATACCGCCGGGAGCCCGGTTCTGTCCCTGAGCTTTGAGGGCGGGGTCCAGGACGCCTCCGGCCAGGGCAATCACGGCACGGTCCATGGCAGCCCCGTCTATGCCCCCGGCTATGACGGCGGGCAGGCCCTTTTCATCACCAACGCCCACGGCTTGGCCGCGCAGAACTATGTGCTTTTTGAAAACTTAAAGGGCATCGATCTGCGGAAGGATGACTACACGGTCCTGTTCTGGTACAAGACCCTCTGCGGCGGCAATCAGGAGTGGGCACGGGCGGACTATGCCTCCACCGCCGGCACCGGCATTGACATGAGCCAGGCCCAGTTGGGCGGCATCGTGTTCTCCAACCAGGATACCTCCGATCCCACCGCCTCCGGAATGTCCGCCGCCCAGTTGACCCAGGCGGAGTTCTTCGCCGCCGGCGTCACTGGCACAGACGGCGCCCATCGGGATCTGGACGGCGTGGCCGATCCCCAGGACAGCCGCTGGCATCAGGTGGCGGTGGCCTATCAGCGGGACGGCGCCCTCCGGGTCTATGTGGATGGCGATCTCATCAAGACGACGGACATCTCCGCCTTCGCCGGACAGAGCCTGGGCACCAACAGCCTGGGCCTGGGCGCGGACGTGCTGGGCCAGTACGGCCTGGGCAACGCCTTTGTGGACGATTTCCAGGTCTACCCCGGCGCCATGGCCCAGACCGATATCCAGGCCAACTACTATTTGGGCCGTCTCCGGGCCCTGGTGGCAGAAGCGGAGCAGCGGGTGGCCCAGGCGGGGCCGGAATACGCCCAGTCCGCCAAGGATTCCATGCTCCAGGCGATCCAGGCCGCCAAGGCCAAGCTGGCCAACGCCACCGCCGCGGAGTATGCCGATCTGATCCCGGCCTACGACACATTAAAGGCCGCCTTCGACGCTTTCCTCCTGTCCCCGACGCCCCGGCTGTCCATGCTGCTGCTCAGCGATATCCACATCGGTGAGACCGGCGACGCCCGGGCCAAGGCTCTGGAGCAGATCTTTCAGGATGTGAAGGCCCTGGGCCTGCCGCTGGACGGCATCGTGAACGCCGGCGACTTCGCGGATAACGCCACCGCCGGCGCTACCGACACAGCCTACAAGGTGCTGGAAGACCTGCTGAATCAATACGGCCTGACCTCCCTGCAAATGGTGGCGGCCTTCGGCAACCACGAGATCAATTACGAAAACGCGAATGAGAATTACCTGGTCAGCACCGCCCGCTATTGGGAGAATCTCCAGCGCCACATTGGCGAGAATAAGCAGTTCGGCCAGGGCGTTGGCGTGCTGGACGAGGCGTGGTACGAGGCTGGAAAACACTACTGCTACGGCATGACTCTGAAGGGGCAGTATCACTTCCTGGTGCTGAACACCGACTACCTGACCCAGACCGGCAGCAGTAAGAACATTGAAGACGAATCCGGCAACGAGTTGGATCCCATTCGCCATGGCGTCCACTTTGACGACGAGACCTTTGAATGGATCGACAAGATGATGACTCAGTACAGCGCCGACGGCCTGCCCATCTTCGTCATCAATCACTTCCCGTTTATCGACACGGTGCCCCTGTCCTACTTTGATCCTGTGATCGTGAAGGACAACTCCATTGGCAAGCAGGACGCGGAAATTCGGGCGGCGCTGGCGAAGTACGACAATGTAGTTTACTTCTGCGGCCATCTGCACTCTGCCCTTGGGATGAGCGGCCCGGTGCAGGTGACCAGCGGGGAGGACAGCTTCACGGAGCTGAACCTGCCCAGCCTGAAATCCAGCGCCCGGGGCTATCAGAACATCCCGGCCAACTGGATCATGTTCGTCTACGACACGGAGATCGTCCTCCGGGCCCGGGACTTTGCCACCGGCGAATGGCTGACTCAGTACGACGCGGTGATCCCCCTGACGACCACCGCCCAGGACCCTGTCGATCCGCAGCAGCCCGACCGGCCTCTGCCGTCGCTGCCCCCGACGCAGCCCACCGCCCAGCCCGGCAAGCCCTCCAACGCCCCCGGGACCCCCGGCCGCCCCGGGGAGGACTCCCCCAAGACCGGCGACTCGGCCCATCCGATCGCCCTGGCCGCAGCGCTCCTAGGGAGCCTGGCCGGCATGGCCCTGCTCCTGCCGAGAAAGAAAAAGCTCCGTTAACTCCTTCGTTTTCATTTTCATTCCTCTCTGCCAAGGTCCCCGCCGCGCAAAAGCGCGGCGGGGACCAAACTTATCCAGTGCGGCAAATGGGGGTGCAATACGCATGAAATAGGGGTTCCGATTGGTTTTGAAGGGCCAAATTCCCCCGCCGCCGGGGAGATCTTTGCGCAATTCCCCATCAACGGCTGGGCCCGGGCGATGGACCCGGATCTTGCATTTAGGCGAACCGTTCCCGCAATCCTGCAAGGAGCCGCTCTGCGATCGGCGTGAAAACCTGATATTTTTTCCAGATCAGATGAATGTTCGTCTCCAGCTTCGGCGCCAGGGGGCGGAAGGCAAGGCCGCTTTCCGGACCGGTGTCGATCAGGCGGTCAAAGGTGAGCAGGAACCCCAATCCCTCCCGCACGAAAAGAGAGGCGTTATAGGGCAGCCGGAAGGAGCCCTCCAAGTGCAGCTCCTCCATCCGATCTCCACACCAGCGGGGAATGTCCCGCTTCCATCCCTGCTCCGAGCAGAACAGGGGCAGCCCGGCGAGGTCATCCGCAACGATGGCCTCCTTCCTGGCCAGGGGATGGCTGGCGGGCATGACCAGGCCCCATACATCCGCTTCCGGGAAGGTGAGATGGTGATACTTCCCTGCGTCAGGCTCCTCCGCCAGCACGGCAAAGTCGAGGACGCCCTTGTCCAGCTTTTCCGTCACCTGCTCCGTGTCGCCGCTGCTGATGTGATAGCGCAGGCCGGGGTAGATCTCCTTGAACTGCTGGATCTCCCGGGCAAGATAGCGGATCTGCCAGGACTCCGCCAGGCCGAAGTAGACGTCCCCGCCGGTCACATCGTCCAGCGCCGTAAATTCGCCCAGGATTTTATCCGCCATAGAGATCAAGTCCTCCGCCCGCTTGCGGAGCAGGATGCCTTCCTCCGTCAGCTCGATGCGAAAGCTGTGGCGGAGGAAGAGCTTCTTCCCCAGCTCCTCCTCCAGGGATTGGATCTGCTTGGAGAGGGTCGGCTGGGTGACGTGGAGATACTCGGCGGCCCGGGTCATGTTTTCTTCCCGGGCCACCGCGAGAAAATAGCGAAGTGTGCGGATTTCCATGGCGTGTCCCCCTTGTGATATTCCAAATAAGAATAATACGATATAAATTATAGCCATTAGCGGGCGGAGAGTCAAGCCTGTATAATAAAAACCAAACAGGAAAGGAGGCGGTTCCATGGAGGAGTTCATTTCCTGTTTGCAGGATGCGGGCTGCGACAAGGCGTTGATCTCAGAGGTCGCCCGGCTCTACGAGCGGGGGGACAATGGGATGGTAGTTCGGAAACTGCGGCGCCACCGCGGCGTCCTCATGGAGGAGCTCCACGGCAGCCAGAAAAAAGTGGATTGTCTGGATTATTTACTGAGAAAACTGACAAAAATCGGAAAGGACGGATCGTGATGACACAATCGAAGCATTTGGAACTTACGGACACTTGGGACAAGACCTTCCCAAAGAGCCAAAAGGTGGATCACCGAAAGGCGACCTTCCCCAACCGCTACGGTATCATCCTGGCGGCGGATGTGTATACACCGAAGAACGCCGTGGGGAAACTCCCGGCCATCGCGGTGTGCGGCCCCTTCGGGGCGGTGAAGGAGCAGGCCGCCGGGCTCTACGCCCAGACCATGGCGGAGCGGGGCTTTTTGACCATCGCCTTTGACCCTTCGTTCACCGGCGAGAGCGGCGGCACGCCCCGCTATATGGCCTCCCCGGACATCAACACCGAGGATTTTATGGCGGCGGTGGACTTCCTCTCGGTCCAGGACAACGTGGACCCGGAGAGAATCGGCATCATCGGCATCTGCGGCTGGGGCGGCATGGCCCTAAATACTGCCGCATTGGATACCCGTATCAAGGCCACGGCGGCTATGACCATGTACGACATGGCGCGGGTCAACGCCAAGGGGTACTTTGACGCCGAGGACTCCGAGCAGGCCCGGTATGAAAAGAAAAAGGCCCTGAACGCCCAACGGATCGCAGACTTCAAGGCTGGCTCCTACGCCTTGGGCGGCGGCGTGGTGGACCCGCTGCCCGACGACGCGCCCTTCTTCGTGAAGGACTACTACGACTACTACAAGACCCAGCGCGGCTACCATCCCCGCAGCCTCAACTCCAACGGCGGCTGGAACGTCACCGGGTGCATGAGCTTCCTGAATCAGCCGATTTTGCAATACGCCAACGAGATCCGTAGCGCCGTCCTCCTCGTCCACGGGGAGAAGGCCCACTCCTGCTACTTCTCCCGGGACGCCTACGCCAACATGATTCAAGGCAGCAAGTACACGGAAAACAAGGAATTGATGATTATCCCGGATGCCGTCCACACCGATCTCTACGATGGCGGCGGGAAAGACGCCATTCCCTTTGACAAGCTCACGGATTTCTTCCGCAAGTATCTGGGGTAACGAAGGCGCCGGGGGAAGCCATGAAGCGGGCGCTGGCCATGTTTTTTGCCGTCTGCCTCTGCTGCGGGCTGACGGCCTGCGATTCGGCGGAAATTGTCAGCAGCGGGACATCGGGCCCGGCGGAGGAGCCCGAAAGCGCAAAATGGACCGGCATCCAGACGACGCCGGAAATCAAGGAGGAATCCACCATGCCCTACGACGGAATTTATCCCCAGCACGCGCCCTACGGAACAGGAATCGGTGCCATGCCGGGGCGGGTGGTCTGGGCCTACGACCCGGACAGCGTGGACTGGGACGGAAGCGGTTTCTGGTGGGAACCGGCGCACTTTGACGAAGAAGCCATTTTGAAAATGGTCAACGATTCCATTGCCGCCCTAGGCGGGAAGGAAACCGCCCGGGAGGGCTGGGCGGCCCTGTTTGCCGCCCACAACGGCGGGCCGGGGTACACAGCCGGGGAGAAGATCGCCATCAAGGCCAATATCAACGGCTCCGCCGTCATGGACGACGACACCTCCGGTGAAACGAAAATGAGCTATACCAACCCGGTGCTGTTAAAAGCCCTGCTCACCTCCCTGGTGGAGGAGGCGGGGGCCGCGCCGGAGGACATCACGGTCTATGACGTTTCCCGGCTGTTCCCGGACTACATGGTGCAACTGTGTACCGAAGGGGCGCTGAAGGGCGTCCGGTTTGTGGACCGGAACACCGGCGTGGCGGACGAAAACGCCCCCATCGTCTGGTCGCACCCCTTCAGCGGCGCGGTGAATTACATGCCCACCTGCGTCACCGAGGCGACGTATCTCATCAACCTTGCCAATCTCAAGGGCCATAGCTACGGGATCACCCTGTGCGGTAAAAATCACTTTGGCTCCTTTATCAACGGCAATCTCATGCGCCCGCCGGAGGGTGCAAACCTTCATCAATGGCTCACCCGAAACGAGATGGGTATTTACAGCCCTCTCGTTGACTTGATGGCAAACGCCGACCTTGGCGGCAAGACGGTGCTGTATATGCTGGACGCCCTGATCTGCGCCACCAGCGAGGGGGCCTCCATCACCGGGGACAGTGCCCGCTGGCAGCAGACCCCTTTCAATGGGGATTACACCTCCAGCGTCTTCGTCTCCCAGGACCCGGTGGCCATTGATTCCGTAGGGGCGGATTTTCTGATGAACGAGCCGGCGGTGACCGGTAGGAACAGTGCCCTCCGGGGCAACCCGGCAGTAGAAAACTACCTCCACGAGGCCGGCCTGATAGCGGACGCCCCCTCCGGCACCGTCTACACGGACGGCCAGGGGCACAACGTGACAAATTTAGGCGTTCACGAGCACTGGAACAATAGCGCCGAAAAGCAGTACAGCCGCAACCTGGGCAAGGACGAGGGAATTGAGCTGATTCGGCTTGAGACGTAGCTCCCAACAGAACGAAAAACAGAGCCCGGGAACCGACTGCGCGGTTCCCGGGCATAAGTTTCCCATCCCCTTGCCTCGGGAAGGATGGCGGGGAATCAGAGGGGGCGGATCGTGCCGGCCCCATAGCCAGAATCAGCAGGACGCACAGAAGGGCGAATTACATACGACTTTGCGGGCTCTCCTGTCCCCACTATTCATTGCCCCTCCATGTCCGAGCGCACTTGTTCCTCTGGGACATGATGCTCGCGGGCGATCTGCCGGATGATTTTCGTTGCCGCGTTCCATTCTTTCTCTGTGTACATCTGTCGCATAATATCGCTAATAGATATAAGTATTTCTTTTAGCAAGACTATTATACAAAGGTAAATTGTCAAAATCTGCCGAAAGGCGTCAGTACTGGAAAAAATATCCCTACGCCACGATTCTGTGCGCAGGGATACTTTTCATGTCATTTCGTGCCGGATTCATCGATCATCACTTCAAGAACGCGAAGGATCCGCCGCTGCTCCTCTGGGGGAAGCGCCAGCAGTTTCTTGGAGACAAGGCCGCTTTCCCGTCCGGTGGTGACGTCGAGCACATCTGCAAGAAGCAGGTTCGCGTCACATTGGAGCGCGTTGGCGATGGAAACAAAGGTGTTTAACTTCGGCGTCTTGAAGCCGCATTCGACATTGCTGATGTATTTGGTAGACAGGTCAACCATTTGTGAAAGCTCCGCTTGTGTGAGCCCGCGTGACTTTCGCACCTCTTGAATTCGTCTGCCAACTTTTTGAGCGTCCACAAGCATCCTCCTAACAGATGGTAGTCTATCTGTTAGTAAGTATACCCGCAGGGAAACGCAAATGAAATCCACCGACTGAAAGATGTATTTCTCTAAGAAATACTAAGCTGTACTTTTTTCTAAATCAGGAAGATAGGAGATTGCCTTTTCCGCCCCCTCATCTTCCCCAGAAGCTCAGAAGCAGATAGCCCAGGGTCAGGCACAGACCGATGCAGGCCAGCAGCAGACCGTAGGAAAAGCTCTCCTGGATCAGCCGGAGGGTGCCCTTGGCCCGCTCCTCGTCCTCCACCAGCCGGTCGGTGATGGAACCGGCCTTGGGCGTCTTGCGGAAGAATCCGGCGGCCCGGTCCAGGATGCCGCCGACCAAATGGGCGACGGGATCGGAATCCAGGGCCTCCCTGGGCGGGGGGAGCGGACGATGGGTGGTCCGCCGCAGGAGGCGGATGAGGCCGTCCACCAGGCTGTCCAGGACCCGGGAGAGGAAGGTGCCGACGGCCAGGAAGCCCTTCACCACGGTATCCACCAAGTAGCGGTCCAGCACCTGGCAGATCCCGCCGAAAATTGCCGGGAGGACCTTCAAAAGCAGGGGCCGGTAGACCAGCTCCTCCAGGTCCAGGGCCTGGGGCCAGCGGTTAACATAACGCCGCACCGTTCCATCCTTCTTCATCAATAGCCCCCGGACGAGGAAGACGTAGATCCCCGCGCCGAGGCCGATGCTGATGACCGCGCCCCGCAGGTTCTCCGGGGAAAAGTAGGCGACCCGCTCCGCCATCCCGGCGGCATAGAAGAAGCCCTGGCCCAGATCGGCGATGCGGTCCATGGTCCAATGGGGCAGCAGCCCCAAGATCGGCGGCACCGCCGCCGCCAGGAGCAGCACCCCCTCCGTCAGGGGCCGCATCCCGGGCCCCATCCCGTCAAAGTCCCGCTGCCGCTGGGGGTCCTCATTTTTTTCGACGAACAGCGCCACGAACAGCTTGAGCATATAGGCCACGGTCATGCCGCCGGTGAGCAGGAAGACCCACTCCGCCAGGTGAAACAGCCCGGGATCATGGGCAAGGCCCTGATACGCTACGATGCTCTCATGGAGCAATGTCTTACTGATGTACCCAGAAAACAGGGGGAAGCCCCCGATGCCCAGGGCCCCGGAGAGAAACGCGGCCAGAAGGGCCGGCTTTCCCCGGCCAAAGCCCCGGACCTCGTTTAAGTCCAGCCGGTGCAGATTCATAAACACCACCCCGGCGCAGAGGAACAGCACCAGCTTGAAAACGGAGTGGTTGACCATGTGCAGGAAGGCCCCCCGCACCGCCGTCAAGTTCTCCGCCCCGGCGCTGCGCAGCAGGCAGGCCATGCCGATGCCCGTCAGGATGAATCCGATCTGGGAAACGGAGGAGCAGGCCAGGGTCCGCTTGAGATTCACGGAGAAAAGGGCCAGCACCGCTCCCAGAAGCATGGTCACCAGTCCTAGCAGCGTCAGCAGCGCCCCCGCGCCTTGGTCCGCCGCAAAGAGGCCGCAGGCGGTGAAAATGATCCCAAACACCCCGGCCTTGGTCAGGATGCCGGAAAGCAGGGCGCTGGCTGGCGCGGGGGCCTCGGGGTGGGCCTTGGGGAGCCAAATGTGCAGCGGGAAGCAGCCGGCCTTGGCGCCGAAGCCAAAGAGCAGCATCCCCCCGGCGGCGTACAGCCGGACCCGCCCCTCCCTGGGGCCCGCCAGGACCGGCCCGGCCAGCCGGGCCAGGGCGTCCATCTCCAGGGTGCCGAACTGATCGTAAAGGAGGAACAGGCCCATCAACAGCACCAGCCCCCCAATGACCGCCACGGCCAGATACGTCTCCGCCGCCCGCAGGCTGGCCCGTCGCTGGTCAAAGGCGACCCAGACATAGGAGGTAAAGGACATGATCTCAAAAAAGAGGAAGGTGGTATACAGGTCCGCCGACAAGAACACGCCCACCGTGGCAAAAAAGGTGGCCCAGAGGAAGAAATAGTACCGCCCCCGGTTATCAGAATGGGCCATGTATTCCCGGGAGAACACACCGCTCACCGCCCACATAAAGACGGCGATGAGGCAATAGACCATTCGGAACCCATCCAGCCGGAAGTGAAGGCCCATCCCGCAGAGATCGGGAATGAAAAGCTCCATCATCCCGCCTCCTTTCCAATTTCGGCCAGGGCGGCCAGAAGCGGCTGCCCACAGAGCCCCAGCACCAGCAGGAGCCCGGCAAAGAGCAGCAGCGGCAAAAGCATCCGCCAATCCGGGTCCCGGCGCTCCGGCAGGGCCGCCGCCCGCCAGGGGAAGAAGGCCCGCACCGACACCGAGAGCATATAGATCCCCGTCATCAGCGCGGAATATAGGATCACCGCCACCCCCACTACTGGCAGCACCGCGCCCCCGGCATTCTCCGACACAGAGAGAGCCGCCGTGCACAGGCTCCATTTGCTCAAAAATCCGGCAAAGGGCGGGATCCCCATCAGGGACAGCGCCGCCACGGTGAAGCATCCGAAGGTCACCGGCATCCGGCCGCCCAGGCCGTCCAGCTCGGTGACGTAGGTCTTGCCGGTTTGGGTCTGGACCGCTCCGGCGCAGAAAAAGGCGCAGATCTTCATGATGGCGTGAACGATCAGATGGGCCAGCGCCGCCGCCAGCCCCGCCGGGCTCATCAGCGACGCGCCAAAGAGGATATAGGACAGGTTGCTGATGGTGGAGTAGGCCAGCCGCCGCTTCCAGTGGATCTCCCGGACGGCCATGGTGGAGGCGTACACGATGGTAACGAGCGCCGCCCCCATCACCACCCACTGGGCCCAGGTGCCCCGCAGGAGGGCGGCCCCGAAGCTGAAATAGGTCAGCCGCAGAACGGCAAAGGCCCCGGACTTCACCACCGCCACGGCGTGGAGCAGGGCGGTCACCGGCGTGGGGGCCACCGTCGCCCTGGGCAGCCACCCGTGGAAGGGAAACAGCGCCGCCTTCACCCCAAAGCCGAAGAAGGCCAGCACATACAGTAGAAGCGTCAGATCCTTCCCCCCGGCCGCCGCGTTCAGCATCCCGCCGGGAACGAAGGCGGTGGTGCCCGTGGCGGAGTAGGTCAAAACGTAGATCAGCCCCAGAAAGGCGAAGGCCGCCCCGCCGATGGAATAGTAGAGGTAGCGCCTAGTGGCCCGGGCCGCCTCGGAGGTCATGGGGTGCATGACCAGGGGGAAGGTGGCGAAGGTCAGCATCTCATAAAACAGGTACATGGTCACCAAATTGCCCGCCAGGGCCACCCCCAGGGTCACCCCGAAGGAGATGGTGTAAAACCCGAAAAAGGTGGGCCGCCGCTCCTCCTTTTCCATGTAGGAAAAGGCGTACAGGGTCGCCAACGGCCACAAAAAGGACACCAGCCCGGCAAACACGCTGCCCATCCGGTCCAGGCGGAACGTCACCGTCAACTCCCCGTACAGGCGAAACAGGACCTGGGGCTGGCTTTCCCCGCCGCATCCGGCAATCAGCGCCCCCATCCAGAGGCTGTTTCCCAGCACCAGCAGGAGCAGCGCCCCCCGGACCAGGGAGCGCCGCCTGGGCGTGGTGATCCAGGGCTGGAGCAAAAACAGCAGCACACCGGTGAAAATGGGCAAAAACACCGGCCCTGCCAGAAGAAAACCCCTCATTTATCCCTCACCCCACGATCCCGGCTTCCGCCAGACGCCCGATCCAGCCCAGAAGCGGGCCGGGGAAGCAGCCCAGCAGCACCGCCGCCGCCCCCAGCAGAAGAATGGGGAGGGCCATCATCAGGGGCGGCTTTTCCCCGGAAAGGAGCGCGGACTCCTCCGGCTCCCGGCCGGGAAAATACCCGGCAATCACCGGGGGCAGCAGATAGCCCGCCGTGAGCAGGGCGCTGATCAGCAGCACCGCTGGGCCGAGATACCGGAACACCCCGGTGTCCGAGGCCAGCGCCCCCTGGGCCAGGTACCATTTGCTGATAAATCCGCTGGCGGGGGGAATGCCGATCAGCGCCAGGGAGGCCGCCGTATAGGCCCCCAGGGAGACGGGCATGATCCGCCCCAGGCCCCGGAGCTCCTCTGCCCGGGTCTTGCCGGTGCAGTGGATCACCGCCCCGGCGAACAGGAACAGCCCCGTCTTGATCACGGAGTGGAAGGCCACATGGGCCAGCGCCCCGGTAAAGCCCAGGGGATCCATCAGCCCCAGGCCAAACAGGACATAGGACACCTGGCTGACGGTGGAGTAGGCCAGCCGCTTTTTGAAGACCTTCTCCCGGTATGCCAGCATGGAGCCCAAGAACACCGTCAGAAGGGACAGGATCAACCAGGCGTCCTGCACCCAGGTCCCCCGGAGGGCATTGGTCCCGATCAGGTCATAGGTGCTCCGCAAAATCGCCAGGACGCCGGCCTTGGTGATGACCCCAGAGAGCACGGCGCTGGCCGGGGCCGGGGCGGCGGGATGGGCCACCGGCAGCCACCCGTGGAGGGGGAACATTCCGGCTTTGGCCCCGAAGCCCACGATCATGCACAGCGCCGCCGGCAGCAGCAGCGGCGCGGAGGCGGCGGACTCCGCCGTAAAATAGCCCCCCGGTTGGAATGTCAGGCTCCCAGCGGCCTGGGCCAGGTAAAAAATGCCAAACAGGGCCAAAAACGCGCCGCCTACGGAGTAGAACAGGTACTTGAGGCCCGCCCGCACCGCCTCCTGAGTCCGTTCGTGGAGTACCAGCGGCAGGGAAGTAAGGGTCATCAGTTCAAAAAACACATAAAACGTCAGCAGGTCCGCCGCAAGATCCAGGCCCATCAACGCCCCGGGGACCATGAGGTAAAACCCGTAAAACCGGGCGGCATGGCCGTCCTCTTTTAAGTATGCAACGGCATAGACGGCGGTCAAAAACCACATTACGGCGGTCAGCACCGCGAAGAAGCTCCCGACCCCGTCCACCCGGAGGCCCATGGTCAGGTTCCCGGTCAGACTGAGCAGGGTCGCTTCTCCGCCCTTCGCCGCCGCCAGGATGGTAAAGATCATCTCCAGCGCCAGGGCCGCCAGGAAAAACCCATCCAGCAGCGCCCTGCTTTTTCCGCCCTGCCCCATCCGGCGGCCCGCCAGAAGCACCGCCGTACCGGCGGCCAGGGGAAAGAGCACCGGCAATAAAAGTAGCATGATTCTTCTCCTTTCTGCGTTTCTTAACTAAACATTGCCAGGCCCTCGGTAATGGCCCGGACGATGGGCTGGGAGAACAGCCCCAGGATCAGGTTAAAGGCGATCAGACACAAAACGGCCATCCGGAAGCCCAGGCCATTGATCTGTTCTCCGGCAGCCCCATCCGGGCCCGCGCCGGCGGCGTAAGCGCCGCTCCTGGCGGGGCGGTATAGGCCCGTCAGCAGCCGCAGGAAATACACCGCGTTCAGCACGGTGCTCACCGCCAGGGCAATTAGGGTGGTCAGCGTCTTGCCGGGGCTGGCCATGGCGGAGGTGGCGAACAGGAGCTTGGAAATAAAGCCCGAGAGCATGGGGAAGCCCACCATGGACAGCGAGCCCACCAAAAAGCCCACTCCCGCCAGCCGGTTCCGATACCCGGAGCCCCGGAGGGCCAGAAAATCCGTCCGGTCCCCGGAGACCCGGTAGAGCCCCCGGGCGCTGAGGAACAGCAGCGCCTTGGTGGCCCCGTGGGAGAAGATGTGGAACACCGCGGCGATCATGCCCTCCGGCGTCCCCAGGCCGATGCCCATGTAGATATAGCCGATCTGGGCCACGGAGGAATAGGCGATCATCTTCCTGGTGTCGGTCTGCATGATGGCCCGCAGGGAGCCCACCATCATCCCCGCCACGCCGAAGAGGAACAACACGTTTCCGATATGGCTGCGGACCACGCTCTCCGGGGACAGGACCCGGTAGTAAAATTTGATCAGCAGGAAAATGTACCCCTTGGAGACCAGGCTGGAGAGGATCGCGCTGGCCGTGGGGGTGGCGTAGCCGTAGGTGTCCGGGATCCAGTAGTGGAAGGGGAACAGCCCGCTTTTGATGGCCAGGCCCACGCTGACCACCGCCACGATCACCAGCAGCGGGATCTCATACTGCCCGCTTTCGACGATTTTCCCCACCGCCTCCTGGGCCGGGCTCATTAGAAGCTGCCCGGTCACATCGTAGAGCAGGCTCAGCCCGATGAGAAACAAGCCGGAGCCCAGGGAGCTCATGACCATGTACCGAATGGCGGCGGTCAGGCTCCGCCCGGTCTGGGTGATCATGATCAGGCCGCAGCCGGCGATGGTGTTGATCTCCACGAAGACGTAGGCCGTAAACAGGTCGTTGGTGTACACCAGCGCCAGCAGGGAGCTGAGCATCAGATCGATCAGGATGTAAAACAGATTCTGCTTGCTGGGTTCCACGTCGGTCTGGGTATATTTCACCCCGCCGATCACCGAAAGGAGCATAATGGCGCTGAACAGCAGCGCCGTCAGTCCCTCCAGCACCCCCGCCCGAATTTCGTTGCCCCAGGGGGCGGGGAAGTGGCCCATCCAATAGACGTAGCTCTCCCCGGTGGCGGCGCAGTAGGCCAAAACGGCGGCGGACATGAAAATGGTCACTGAGATGGCGCAGACGCTTAGCACCCGGGCCTTCTTCCCCTTCAGCACCGAGGAGACGATCCCGGAAAACATGGCCAGAATAATGGAAAAAAACGGGAAATTTTGGACGAAGCTCAAAGCTGCTCTTCCTCCTCCTGCTTCATGGAGATCAGGATCCGGTCCAGGTCTAAGGAGTGGTAGCGCTCATAGAGCCGGATGGTCAGGGCCAGCATCAGCGCCGTGGTGCTGACGCTGACCACGATCCCCGTCAGCACCAGGCCGCTGGGAATGGGGTTGATGTAGGCGGCGGGGTCCGTCACCCCGCCCGAGAGGATGGGGACCTGCCGGCCCGCGATGTAGCCCTTGGCGGCCAGGAACAGGTAGATGGCCGTGTCCATGATGTTCATGCCCAGGATCTTCTTGATCAGGTTCCGGTGGAGCAGGAGCATGGTAAAGCCAATGCCGAAGAGGACCATGGCGGCCTCTTCCTCCAGATTTAAATTCAGTTCGCCAAACATGGCTCACATTCCTCCCTTGCGGAACAGCGTATAAAAGGAATACATGGTGCCCATCACCACCAGGCCCACGCAGATGTTGAGGGGCAGGATCAGGCCGCTGCTCAATATTGCGCCGGGGGTCCCCAGGGGGATGCCGCTTTCCAGATGGTTGGCGCCGGTGAAGAAGGAATAGCTCTTCGCCAGGCAGTAAAAGGTCAGGGCGCACAGGGTCATCCGGCGGTAGACCCGCTCGTTGAAGAACCGCTCGGTCTTGGCAAAGCCGAAGGTGTTCAGGTACAGGATCAGCCCGGAGCCCAGCACCGCGCCCCCGGAAAATCCGCCGCCGGGGGACAGGTGGCCGTTCAAAATAATGTAGACCCCGAAAATCATGATCAGCGGCACCAGGAGCCGGGCGGTCTGCTGGAGAATTCCGTCGTTTTTCGGCTCAAACAGCCGGTCGTTCTCCTGCTGGACGCGGGTCCGGGCGGCGCTTTTGCCATCGCAGGCGTCCACCCGGAGCAGTACCTGGACGCAGCAGGAGGCGATGAACAGCACGCAGGACTCCCCAAAGGTATCAAAGGCCCGGTAGTCCAGGATCATGCCGGTGACAAAATTGGTGGCGCCGGTCTCCTCCACCCCATGGCGGATGTAGCGGGCAGGGACCTCATTGTTGGCCGGGTTGTCGGGGCTTCCGAAGGGCGGCAGGTGGACGGTAGTCCAGAGGAATACCAGAATGATCGCCCCGCACAGAAGAACGGCCATGATCTTATACACGGCCCGGAAGAACTGCAGGGACTTCTCCTGGGCCTGGAGCACCGCCTGGGCGTCCCCGGCCCCCTTTTGCAGGGCGACCCGGTCCCGCCACGCCTGGGCGTAGCCCGGGGTGTGGGACTGGGGCCAGACCTCGGGGCCGTAGACCTCCTCGGAGGCCCGGCGGCGGGACTCCAGGGCGCTGTCCCGGGCCGGGAGGCGATCGGCGCTTTCCGGGGCAGCCGCCGGAACAGCGTCCTCCGTCACATCCTCCAATAGGTCCAGGTCCCCGGCCAGCCAGCGCTTGAATTTTAGGTAGCCGCCCAGCTCCTGGGGGCTTTTTCGCTTACTCATCCCGGTCCTCCTTCCGGATGGCGTGGATCTTTTTCAGCGTCACGAAGAACAGAACGCTGGTGACGCCGGCGCCCACCGCCGCCTCCGTGATGGCCAGATCCGGGGACTGGAGCAGGATCCAGATGATGCACATGATCAGGCTGTAGGACATGAACACAATGATGGAGGTCAGCAGGTCCCGGATCACCGCTACCGACATGGCGCACACCACCAGCGACAGCAACAGCAGCAGCTCAAACACTTCCATGGTCCTTTTCCTCCTGATTTTCTTCTTTGTCCAGATGGACGACGGCGATTTCTCCCAGATTTTCGTTGGTCATGGCTTCCAACCGGCTGATCATGTGCCCCGAAACTGGGGAGGCCAGCCAGAAAAAGGCGATCACCAGGAACAGCTTCAGGCTGTCCATGCTGAAGCCCCGCAGGACCATGCACCCCAGGAACACAAATAATATTCCCAGGGTGTCCCCAATGGCGGCGGCGTGCATCCGGTTCAGGGCTTTGTGAAATTTGTTGACGCCGAACACCGCCAAAATCTCCAAAAACAGCCCCAGCAGAAGCAGGACCCCCGCCAGGAAATACCGTATCCATTCCATGTTAATTCGTCTCCTTTTCCTCGGGGCCCGCCGGCTCCTCCTGATGCTTCAGATTGTCCTCCACCGCATGGAGATCGGCCTTCATTTGCTTTTTCTGGAGATACACCCCGGTGTAGACCTTGCAAAGCACCACCACCGCCAGAAAGCTGATCATGGCGTAGATCAGGCACACGTCCACCAGGTAGCTCTCATCCAGGTAGACAGACAGCAGGGCGATCAGCATAATGACGATGGTGCCGATCATGTTGACCGCGATGATTCGGTCGGAAATTCCCGGCCCCAGCACCGAGCGGATGATGCTGACGATAATGAGGATCCCCAGCACCATCATCATGCCGATCAAAAGGGCCCCAAAAACCTGCTCCATCATGCCTGCTCCGCCTCCTTTCGACCGAATTTGCGATCCCGGGCCTCCATCTCCCGCAGGAGCTGGACGAAGGCCGAGCTTTCCAGACCCTCCCCGAATTTTTTGTCCAGGCAGTGGACGCAGAAGCGGCTGCCCTCCATGGACACGGTGATGGTGCCCGGCGTCAGGGTGATGGAGTTGGCCAGCATCGCTTTGGCCAGATCGGAGGTCAGGTCCGTGGTGAAATAGACCAGCGCCGGCTCTGGCTCCAGCTCCGGGGACAGGACCAGCCCCAGCACCTCCAGATTGGCCTTCACGATCTCCCGAATCAGCACCCCTAGATACCGGACCAATAGGGGCGACAGCCGCCAGAACCGCAGCTCCTTTTCCAGGCTGTAGTCCAAAAAGCGGCACAGAAACCAAAAAAGCGCGGCTGACAGAACCAGGCCAAGCACACAAATTTCCAGTGTGATTCTCCCGTTCAAAATCAGCCACGCGGCAAAGATCAGGGCAAACAAGCAAGGTCATCTTCCTTTCTCAGATTCAGCCCACATTATATCTCCCCGGATTCAGAAATGCAAGTGCCAAAAGTATAAAATTGCAAAAGTGGCCAGGAACCGCCAAAACCGCCCTGGAATGGAGCGCCCCGCCCTGCCCCCATCCGCCCCCAGGCGTTATCATCGCAGCGGCGGGGACTACACCAAGGACTTGATAGAGCGGTGACCGGTATTTTGCCTCAATGGGCAGATTTTTCAGGAAAGGGGTTGCCCTGGGCCGAAGGATGTGGTATCTTATGGACAGAAAATACTGGAGGAGATCGCTATGGATGACCGGCCCTTTGTCCCCTGGAAGCTGATGAACGACTTTATGGTGGATGTGTTCCAAGCCTACGGCGTGCCCGCGGCGGATGCCGCCATCTGCGCGGATGTGCTGCTGGAGTCCGACCGCCGGGGCATTGAAAGCCACGGCTGCAACCGGTTCAAGCCCATCTACCTGGATCGGATTCGGAACGGCACCCTGCTGCCGGTGACCAAGATCGACATTTTGAAAGAGACTCCCACCACGGTGGTCATGGACGCCAACAACGGCATGGGCATGGTGGCCAGTCACAAGATGATGGAGCTGCTCATTGAAAAAGCCCGGGTGTACGGTATGGCGGGGGGCGCTATTTTCAACTCCACCCACTATGGCATCGCGGGCTACTGGACCGGCATGGCGGAGAAGGCGGGGATGATCGGGATCTCGGGCACCAACGCCCGGCCCTCCGTTGCCCCCACCTTCGGGGTGGAGCCCATGATGGGCACCAATCCCCTGACCTTCACCATGCCCACGGACGAGGCGTTCCCATTTAATTTTGACTGCGCCACCTCCACCATCCAGAATGGGAAAATCGAATACTACGAACGGGAGGGCAAGCCCACTCCCGCCGGCCTGGTGGTGACCCAGGAGGGCGGCACCATGACGGACTCTGGGGAGATCCTGCGGAAAATGCGGGCAGGGGAGTGCGCCCTCCTGCCTCTGGGTGGTCTGGGAGAGGAGACCGGCGGCTACAAGGGCTACGGCTTCGCCGCCATTGTAGAGATCCTCTCCGCCGCCCTGACCGGGGGACCCTACATGAAAGCCCTGAGCGGCAAGGACGAAGCGGGGAACCGCGCCATGTACCGGCTGGGCCACTTCTTCTTTGTCATCAATCCGGAGTTTTTCATGGGCCTGGACATCTTCCGGCACACCGCCGGAGGCATCTGCCGGGATCTGCGGGCCTCCCGGAAAGCGCCCGGGGCGGAGCGGATCTATACCGCCGGAGAAAAGGAATATCTGGCTTGGCAGGAGCGGAAGGATCTGGGAGTCCCCGTGGGCGAGGCCATCCAAAAGGAGCTGGTGCAGTTGCGGGACGAGTGCGGCCTACCCTACCGGTTCCCATTCGAGGAATAAATCAGAAGTCTCCGCCGGGCCCCTCTCCCCGGCTGCCCCGTTCTGCCGCGGGAGCTTAGCGACGCCTTGGTGGAAGCGCTTAACGAAAAATGAAATAAAATCGTTGAAGGCTCATGCCCTTTTTACGGAACATAAAAGACGACCAAAAGCCCTTAGCCGTGTTACCCACAGCTAAGGGCTTTTTCCTTTTGGATCCGAAACGGAATATCGGTCCTTTACCTTTTAACGGTACGCCGAAGGTTTGTTTCGGCGACTCCCTAAGTCCAACCGTCCAAATGCGGGAATCTTTTGCGATCCTCCGCACCGCTCACGCGGGAACAGGAAGCCCGGAGGGACTTCGGGCTATGGGAGCTGCGTCGCGGACAGGTCGGATTTCCGGATCTGATACAGGAGCATGATAAAATTTCCGTTTTCATCCAGCAATTCCTCCGCCTGGTACAGGAAGTCCCCCTGGTAGGGTACCGTCAGACTGCCGAAGAAATCTGCCCGGGCCAGCTCCTCGCCGCTCTGGGATAGGCGGATCAGAACGCCATCGTTCGTTTGCAGATAGAGGCTGTCTTCGTCAAAATAGAGGCTCATTGCCGAAATATCGGAGAGCATTTCCGTTTCCCCGGTGGCGGGATCGTAGCGCCATAGGGTGTCTTCCGCCTGGCGGTTGAGGTAGTACAGCCCGCCGGGGGTGTAGCGGAAGTCGGAGGCGACCACATCCTCCACCGTCCGGCTGTTGCCGGTGTCCAGATTGTGGATCACCAAGCGGTTGTAATCGTCGGTGTAGTACAGGTTTTGGCCGTCGTAGGAGTACTCCCTTTTCACATCCGGGAGGTAGATCTCATACTGCTCGGTGAGCAGGCGCATCCGGCACAGCCCGTCGTTGCTCATAAAGTAGAAGTACCCTCCGTGGACGAAGAAGGAATAGACGATCGACATCCCATAGTCCTTGGGCGGCAAGTCCAGCAGATTAAAAAACCATTTGCTTTCCCAGGAAAACCGATGGACGACCCGTTCCTCCAAGGTGTTCTCGTCCATGGCCACCAGCTCTTCGATGCTGGAGCGGATATGGCTGCCGTCGGAATCGGTCTGGTTCCGGGTCTTGATGTAGTAGATCTCCCCATTCGCTTGGAAGAAGGACGAGCTGCAACTGGCGTTTCCGCCGGCGTCCAGGGGGAAGGGGATCCGCTCCCCGGTCTGTTTGTCGATCATCTCTGCGGAATAGAACCCCGCGACCGCGAGATAGCGGTCTGTGGAAAAGGAGTCGGAGCTGCCGGTGTTATAGAAGACCTGCCCGGCTTTTCCGCCGGCGCAGCCGGGGAGCAGCAGGACCAGGATCAAAAGAAAGACGAGGAAACGCCGCTTCATTGTCTTCCGCCTCCTTTCCCGAAGGAGATCCGCTTGATGGCCCAGTTGGTGTTGTTCCACCAGACGTATCCGAAGAGCAGGGCCATCAACCCCACCACGATCAACACATACATCCCCAGTTGAAAGGGGGTCATCTCCGTAAAGCCCAGCGCCTCGATGCTTGGGACCAGGTAGATGGAGCCGATGGTCAGCGCCCAGGGGCCGGGGATGGGCGCGAGCCCATAGTAGGTCCGCAGGGTCAAAAAGGGCAGGGGCAGGGCGATCAACCCGGCCATCAGGGTAAGGGCGAACTTCTTCAGCAGCACCGACAGGGCCAGCACCAGCATGGCGCAGTACAGGTAGCCCAACTCCCTGAGGGCGAACTGGAGCAGGAAGCCCTGAAGAATGGAGAGTCCCTTGATGCTGCCTCCGAAGCTGACCAGGGATTCCAGGGGATAGCCCCCGTCGGGCAAGCCATAGGCGGCGCCGTAGGCGACCACCTTACAGATCTGCGCCACCCCGGCCAGAAGGACCGTCAGGCTCCCCGCTGCCGCCGCCTTCCATAGCACCTGACCGCCGGCGCTACGCTTCTGGGTCAAAAGCAGTTGATCCATCCGGCTGGCGTACTCCTCGCAAAAAACGGGGGTCAGGAGCAGTACCAATGTCAGCAGCAGCAGATAGTCCGGCTCCAAGTCGTTCAGCAGCTTCTCCCAGCCCCCGGTATAGAGGAAATACCGCCGCTCCGGGACCTCCCGCACGTAGATGTACTGGGTGTAGAGCTTGGCGAAACCGGTGTAGTGGGCGTCCTGCTCGGTAAGGCTGGCAAGCTGGGCCTGATAGTCCTCCTGGGAGATCTTGCCCTGGTAATAGCTTGTGTTGAGCTGGGACAGTTGCATATGGATGTTGTTGAGGCGGGACATTTCCGCTTCCAGGAAATCCCGCTTTTCTTGGGTCAGAGGCCCGTTGACGTTGGCGAGGTACCCCTCGTAGACCTCCCGGTTGCTTTCCAGCACCCGGTCATAGGGCTGGAGAAACAGGACCGTCACAGCGATCTCCCCCACCAGGAACAGCAGGATCAACCAGACGCCGCCCCGGCGGAACAGGAGCTTTTTCCATTCATACAGAAACACGCCGACGCCTCCTTTCCAGCAGCCCCGCCCGGGTGGAGCGGTTGCGGTAGAGGACCACCAGGCACACCGCCGCCGCCGTCAGGCAGACGGAGATCAGCATAGCGGCGTACAGCCGCAGGGGATAGCCGAAGAAGTTGACGAACTCATCCTGAGCGATCAGCTCCCGGGGGATGACCAGCTCCATGGGATTGCACCCCCTGCCGAAATACCCGCCTTGGCCCAAATTCTGAGCGGCGACCGCCCCAAACAGCAGCGCCATGGAGAGAATGAAGGAGCTGAGCACCCGCCGAACCAGGCAGGACACCAGCAGGAAAAAGCAGCAGCAGCACAGCACCCCCAGGGTCTTCACAGCGCCCAGCCATAGGAACATACTGCCGAGGCGCATCCGGAAGGGTGTGTATTCCAACTGCCAAATGCCGTAGGCGGGATCGCTCAGGGCCTCCCACCGCCCGCCCAGGAGATGGAGGGTCAAAAAGTCCTGGGTGAAAAACAGGACGCTGACCCCAACGGCGAACAGTGCCGAAGCGGCGAACTTGGCTCCCACGGTGGCGGGGCCGCCCAGGCGGGTGGTGCGGTGGAGCATATACATCCCCGTTTCCTTTTCGGTGACGAACACCCCGCACAGGGCGAACAGGCACAGCACCAGCACCAGCATGGCGGAAAAGTCGTAGTTCAGCAGCACCTCATAGTGCCGGGTGTCCCCGAAATAGGGCACCTTCCGCCCGGCGAAATCCTGTGCGATCCGGGCATTTTTGGCCGCCTCGAAGGAGCTGCCGGACTGGCTGTAGAGGGAGGACAGGCTCCGGGCGCTGTTCACGATCTCCACCGCGTGGTTCTGGTAGAAGTAGTCGTAGTAGATCCCCTGGTAAAACAGCTCGTCGAAGAAGCTGTAATCCATCATCTCGCTGTAGGTGTAGGCGTCGGGATCGTACTCCTCGCTCAGATTACCGAGCCCCTTTTCCTGGAGAGGTCCGAAGGCCAACATGAGGGAGCCGATTTTTTCCGGTGTGATGGTGCCGGAGAGGTAGGAATAGCACTCGGCGTAGACATCCTGGTACTCCTCCCACTGGATGATCTTCTGATGGTAAGTGTCATAAAGCCGCCAGCCGTTGGCCAGGAGCAGGGCGGCCAGGAACACCACCATCCAGACGGTGCCGAAGGCCTTCCGCAGCTCGTACCCCACCAGCCGGAGGAAGGAAAGGATTCGTCTTTTCACATTGCTTCCTCCCCACAGTGGTAGAGGAAGACCTCCTCCAGATTGGCGGTGACGGACTCCGCCTGGGGGTGGGGCTGGGAATCGGCGAGGATCCGCAGACGGATGCCCTCTCCCTCCCGGGCCATGTTGCTGATGGTGTGATGGATCAGCTCCCGGGGCACATCGGGGGTGTTCAGCTCCAGGGCCCAAACCTTGCCGGTGAGCTCGTCGGTCAGGGCCTTAGGGCTGCCCTGTTTTAAGAGCACTCCCTCGTGGAGCAGCAGGATCTGACTGGCGATGAACTCGATATCCGGCACGATGTGGGTGGCCAGGATCACGATCCGATCCTCGGCGAAGGAGGAAATGAGGTTCCGGAACCGGATTCGCTCCCGAGGGTCCAGGCCCGCGGTGGGTTCGTCCAGAATGAGGATGCCAGGATTGCTGAGCATGGCCTGGGCGATGCCCAGCCGCTGGCGCATACCGCCGGAGAGCGACCCCACCTTTTTCCCCTTGGCCTCGTCCAGGTTGACCCGGTGGAGCAGGCCGTTGATCCGGGGGGCGGCGTATTTGTGGGGGATGTCCTTCAGGACGCACATATAGTCCATAAACTCGGCCACGGTAAAGTCCCGGTAGAACAGGGGGTACTGGGGCAGATACCCGATCCGGCCCAGGAAATCCGTCCCCATGGAACGGACGTTTTCGTTGTCGATGTAGATATCCCCGCCGTCGGGCTTGAGGATGCCCATAAAGAGATTCAGCAGGGTGGTTTTGCCCGCGCCGTTGGTGCCCAGCAGGCCGTAGACCCCGTTTTCCAACGTGGCGGAGAAGTTTTTCAGGGCGTACTTGCCCCGGTATTTCTTGGACAGCCGCTCAAATCGAACCTCCAAGGGGATCCGCTCCTTTCAATTCATGGTGCAGCCGGTTTGGCGGCGACCCTTCCGCCCGCCGGGTGAATAGATGGCTCATCATTTCAAATATGGCCCCGCCGCAGGGGTGGCGTGGGGAAGCGCTACTCCTCCTCGCCGCCGAAGTAGAAGAAACTGACCTTTTCAAACCGGCAGGCATAGTGGTCACCAAAGGCGGGGGTACCGTCCTCGTATGCCTGCATATTCAAGGGGACCAGGACGGTCATAAAGGCAATCGGTGTGGAGCCGTCAAAGTCCGACATATCGATCTGAACTTGGATATTTGTCCGCTGGCCGTCTTTGACTTCGACATAGACAATATCCTCAGGGTCGATGGAGATCGGCTGGTAGTCTTTATAACAAACAAGCGTATATTTGACATAGCTGTTTCCGTAAATATAGAAGTCCAGGGTGATGGGCTCCTGATCGAAGCCGGGCCAAATAAAACTGTCAGAGCGCGGCCTATTTTCGCCGTTGATGGTATACCCATACTCATGCTGGATCTGGAGCTGCTCCGGCGTCCAGGATTGCAGTCTGAGTTCGTCCACATAGGTGACGGAGTGAGAAAGAAGCTGATCCGGGACCTCCGGCAGCTCCAGCTCCGGCGGAGTCGCCTGGAAAAGAATTCGGGCACAAACGTCTCGGTCTACATGCTGCACATGATAATACTTATTAAAAAGGGCGTCTCTGGGATCCGTGTAAGGGTCAGAAACAGTGGTACCATAAAGCTCAAGCGCGTCGCCTGTCTGCCCCGTGACGGGGGTAAAATAGATGTCAAAGACCTGACTGGTTGCATATCCTATTGCTGAGTCAACTTCCGGGTGATACTCTGGGTAAAACAAATGGAGATAGCTGTACCAGGGCTCATCGTCGGTCTTGTAGGGCTGGGGGATGCCGTCCAGGTACAGCAAGGGCCCCACGCCGCAAACGCTATAGTCGTCTGTGCCCTCAAAAATATAATACGCATGGAGTTCTCCGCCGGTATAGTCATAGTAAGCGGAAACATCATCTATTATCGTGTTGACGAACCCAGTATGCGAACCATGAGAATTCGGTTCCGATGGCCCTACAGCATCACCAGTGGCAGAAGGCTGTGTAAAAATATCGCTGACGGTAGGCGCGGCGGTGGTTTCCTGGGTAAAGGGATTGTTTACCGTTTCCGTGGGAGCGGGGGAGGGCCCGCAGGCGGAGAGGGACAGGAGAAGGGAGAGGGCCAAAAGCAGGCAATACAGTCTTTTCATTTTCTTTTCACTCCTTTTTTGATGTCTTGCCCGCCGTGGAAGAAGGAAAGTTCTTCCATGGCGGGTATTTGGGAAATAGGATAACATATTTTCGGTGAAAAGTCAAATGTATTTTATATGCGGACAATCTCAAGCATCTGTCTTTCTCGCAAGATATGGGCCCCCGCCGCCGTATTTATAGGACTATTTCCCCAGCAGTTCTTCCGTCGTCTCCGCGCTGCTGAAATAGTACACCGAAGATGCCCAGGAGCGAACATAGCCCTGATGCTCAATGCTGCCGTCGAGCTTCACAATGCTGCTTCGGGGAACCAGAACGGCGTAGATCAAGGAAGAACCGTCAAATCCCGCCAAGTCTACGAAGGTATCGACAATGATCTTCTGCCCCACCTCATAATAAAGCGCTGGAAGGTCCTCCTCCGCAACCGAGATGGGCACATTATCCACGAACACCACCAGGCGGTAGTCCGTGTTGATCGCGCCATAGGCGACGCTGTGCAGATGGACGGGCGTATCCTCCCCCGCGCTCAGGCAGAAAGTCTGGGATTGGTTTTCCCAGTCCACTACGTGCATAGAGAAATCGTTAAATTGCCGAAGCTGATTGATGGTTAAATTTTGAACTTCCTCTGTGACAAGCTCCTCCACCGCGACGGTTTGGGAGATCAGCCGATCCTGGACGGAGGGAAGCTCCGCCTGAGGCGGATCGACGAAAAAATGAAGCGTTGTTCCGGAACTGATCATACCGCTGCGCGTTGGGTCCCACAGGAGTTTGGTCCCGGGCTCGGGAAACCGCTGGGGATAATTGATGGCCTGGACCCAGATCTCCAGATCGTCCCCAGCCTTCCCGGTGACGGGGATGAAGGAGAGATCGTAATACTCGTAATCATCGCCTGTCCCATCGGGAGGGAAGAAGACGTGCATATAGGATGCTTCCGTGTCGTCTTCCGCCCGGTAGGGCTGGGGATAGCCGTCCACAAACAATAAGAAGCCGACTCCGGTTATTTCATGACCTGTTGGGTAGAGCTCAAGAGTGATGGTCATTTCCCCGCCGTGATAACCGTAAAAGCGATCAGGCAGACCGGCCTGCGCCGGATCGGAGGGATCGGGATATTCATAGCCCTTATCAGAGAGACCCAATACTATGCCGCCTGGCTCCGACAGCACCGGTTGCTGCGTCGCGGCGGAAGCGGTCTCCGAAGGAGCGGGGGCGGTGGTTTCCTGAGTGAAAGGATTGTCTACCGTTTCCGTAGGGGCGGGGACCGGCCCGCAGGCGGTGAGGGTCAGGAGAAGGGCCAGGCACAAAAGCAGGCAATACAAGCGTTTCATTTTCATTTTCTTTTCACTCCTTCTAATGGTCTTGTCTCCCGGGGAAGAAATGTCTTCCCCGGGGGGGGGTATTTACTAAGGAGGATAACACATTTTTAGAGAAAAGTCAAATGTATTTTGTACGCGCACAGTTTCGACATTCTGTCCGCCCGGGGGGTCAAGAATTCCCGGCCAGGAAATCCTCATAGCTTTCCGCGCTGGTGAGGACGCAGTCGACGACGCACTTATTGTTTATCGCGTTTGTAACTTCGATGGCGCCATCCGAATCTCTATGGGAATTGAGCGGGACCAGATAGGCCGACAGCCGGGCGTAGCCGTCAAAGCCGGTCAGATCCACCGTGGTATCGATCACCGCCTTTTCCCCGTTGCCATAGTCGATGATCTCCAGAGGCTCCAAAGTAATCGGAAGATTGTCATAGTAAAATACCAGCCGGTAATTTATCTCGGGCACGCCATAGACATTCAGGTGAATAGTAACCGGGTTTTCGGCGGAGGCGCCATACTTTCTGCGGGTAGGGCCGATACGGTCGTCCCACGCCTCGTCGTCCACAGAATACTGTGAGTAGTATTCTAACGGCCGTGGATCCTCCGGCAGTCTGACCGATTCCTCATACGAAACCGGTTCGTAGGAAACATTCTGAGAGATCAGCCGGTTTTCAACGGCGGGTACGGTTTGGGACTCCGGTTCCGTAAGGAAGCAGATGGAAACACGCCCGCAGGGACCGCACACGCGAGTTTCGTAGGCTGAGAGGTACCTTTCGTCTGTGGTGACCAGCTCCGGCCCAAGGACGACTCCGATCCACAGCTCTGCCCACTGTCCCTCCTTGCCGGTGACGGGCAGGAGCGAGACGGTGTAATCATGATCTCCATCGGGTAAATAAAGGACGCTCATATATTGATAGTCGTCCTGATCATTCAGACGGAAGGGCTGGGGAACGCCGTCCAGGAACGCGATCAGGCCGATTCCGGCATATTCATAGCTCTCGACATTCAGGGTGATGGGAACTTCCACTTCTCCGCCGCTGTAATAATAGTCAATGCAGAAGGGATCCTCCTCCTCATTCCCGGGAAAATGCTCGGGATGCACATAGAAGCTGATGCCGCTGCTTTTTGGCACCTCATAATCATCCGGAAAGGTAGGCCCCTCGACGAGATCGCCGGAGGGCGCGTTGGTGGATACCGGCGCGGTGGTTCCCTGGGTAAAGGGATTGTTTACCGTTTCCGTAGGCCCGGGGGCCGGCCCGCAGGCGGAGAGGGACAGAAGAAGGGAGAGGGCCAGGAGGGCGGAGAACAGTCTTTTCATTTTCTTTTCACTCCTTTTTGATTGTCTTGCCCGCCATGGAAGAAGGAATGTTCTTCCACGGCGGGTATTTAGTAAATAGGATAACATATTTTCAGTGAAAAGTCAAATGTATTTTATATGTGGACAATCTCAAACATCTGTCTTTCCCGCAAGATATAGGCCCCCGCCGCCGGGGCGGCGGGAGGAAACGCTACTCCTCCTCACCGCCGAAGTAGAAGAAATTGACCTTTTCAAACTGGCAGCCGTAGTGGTCCTTAAAGGCGCTGGTCCCGTCCTCGTATGCCAGGAGATTTCGGGGGACCAGGACGGTCATAAAGGAAATCGGCGTAGAGCCGTCAAAGTCCGACATATCGATCTGAACTTGGATATTTGTCCGCTGGCCGTCTTTGACCTCGACATAGACGATGTCCTCCGGGTCGATGGAGATCGGCTGGTAGTCTTTATAACAGACAAGCGTATATTTGACATAGCTGCTTCCGTAAATATAGAAGTCCAGGGTGATCGGCTCCTGATCAAAGCCGGGCCAGACCCAACTGTTGGTATGCTCCGGCCTTTTTTCGCCGTTGATGGTATAGCCATACTCGTGCCGGGTCTGGAGTTGCTCCGACGTCCAGGATTGCAGTTTAGATTCGTCCGCATAGGTGACGGTGTGAGAAAGGAGCTGATCCGGGACCTCCGGCAGCTCCAGCTCCGGCGGAGTCGCGTGGAAGATGATACGCGCAGGGGCATCTCGGGCCGAATTTTGCACAAGGAAATAGTTGAATTCCCCGTCTCTGGGGTCCATGTAGGGATTGGAAACGGGGGTGCCGTATAATTCAAGGGCATCTCCCTCTTCTCCCGTGACGGGGATGAAATAGAGGTCAAAGTCATGATTGGTTGCATTTCCTATTGCTGCATCAACTTCCGAGTGATACTCTGGGTAAAACACATGAAGATAGCTGTACC
Source organism: uncultured Oscillospiraceae bacterium (assembly GCA_947625965.1). GTDB lineage: Bacteria > Bacillota > Clostridia > Oscillospirales > Oscillospiraceae > Faecousia. Next base: position 6,633 of record CANQQO010000009.1, on the reverse strand, counting down.
AGGGCTCATCGTCGGTCTTGTAGGGCTGGGGGATACCGTCCAGGTACAGCAGGAAACCTATGCCACAAACGCTATAGTCGTCTGTGCCCTCAAAATGGAAATACGCGTGAAGTTCCCCGCCGGTATAGTCATAGTAACCGGAAACATCATCTTTTATCTTATTAATAAAATTAATACCAAAGGCATGAGGTTGTTCATAAAGCTCCAGCCACGGTGATTTAGATGTACCATCGGTGGCAGCGGCCTGGGGGGAGCTGTCGCTGACGGTAGGTGCAGCGGTTCCCTGGGTAAAGGGATTGTTTACCGTTTCGGTGGGTCCGGGGGCCGGCCCGCAGGCGGAGAGGGACAGGAGAAGGGAGAGGGCCAGGAGGGCGGAGAACAGTCTTTTCATTTTCTTTTCACTCCTTTTTTTGATTGTCTTGCCCGCCATGGAAGAAGGAATGTTCTTCCACGGCGGGTATTTAATAAATAGGATAGCATATTTTCAGTGAAAAGTCAAATGTATTTTATACGCGAACAGTTTCGACATTCTGTCCGCCCGGGGGGTCAAGAATTCCCGGCCAGGAAATCCTCATAGCTTTCCGCGCTGGTGAGGACGCAGTCGACGACGCACTTATTGTTTATCGCGTTTGTAACTTCGATGGCGCCATCCGAATCTCTATGGGAATTGAGCGGGACCAGATAGGCCGACAGCCGGGCGTAGCCGTCAAAGCCGGTCAGATCCACCGTGGTATCGATCACCGCCTTTTCCCCGTTGCCATAGTCGATGATCTCCAGAGGCTCCAAAGTAATCGGAAGATTGTCATAGTAAAATACCAGCCGGTAATTTATCTCGGGCACGCCATAGACATTCAGGTGAATAGTAACCGGGTTTTCGGCGGAGGCGCCATACTTTCTGCGGGTAGGGCCGATACGGTCGTCCCACGCCTCGTCGTCCACAGAATACTGTGAGTAGTATTCTAACGGCCGTGGATCCTCCGGCAGTTTGACCGATTCCGCATACGAAACCGGTTCGTAGGAAATATTCTGAGAGATCAGCCGGTTTTCAACGGCGGGTACGGTTTGGGGTTCCGGTTCCGTAAGGAAGTAGATGGAGATACCCCCGCAGGGACCGCACTCGCGAGTTTCGAATGGGAGGTACTTTTTGTCTGTGGTGACCAGCTCCGGCCCAAGGACAAGCCCGATCCACAGCTCTGACCACTGTCCCTCCGTGCCGGTGACGGGCAGGAGCGAGACGGTGTAATCATAATCTCCATCGGGTAAATAGAGGACGCTCATATATTGATAGTCGTCCTGATCATTCAGGCGGAAGGGCTGGGGAACGCCGTCCAGGAATGCGATCAGGCCGATTCCGGCGTATTCATAGCCATTGACAGACAGGGTGAAGGGAACTTCCACTTCTCCGCCGCTGTAATAATAGTCAGAGCAGAGGGGATCCCCCTCCTCATTCCCGGGAAAATGTTCGGGATGCACAAAGAAGCCGGTGCCGCAGCTTTCTGGCACCTTATAATCCGCCGGAAAGGTAGGCCCTTCGACGGGACCGCCGGAGGGCGCGTTGGTGGATATCGGCGCGGTGGTTCCCTGGGTAAAAGGATTGTTTACCGTTTCGGTGGGCCCGGGGGCCGGCCCGCAGGCGGTGAGCAGGGAAGCGATCAACAGGCTCCCGGCCAAGAATCGGATGTTGCGGAGCATGGGAAATACCTCCTTTGAAATTTTGCGCCAGGCCCACAAATGTGGGCCTGGTATTGAAAAACGAACTTGGTACGATGCGGCGGATGGGATCAAAAGCTTACGTTAGTGGTTTCCTCCTTAACTAACGTATATCTATCATTGCTAACCGTATATAGGCCATGATAACATCTGGCGCCGATTGGAGTCCACTCGATAGCGCGATAAACTGGAAAATTGGAAGGAAACGAGGTTTGATTAATCGCACCGATCGTTTCGTCTATTTTTGTATATTTTCCAGTTTCCTGAATGTAAAAACTTATCCCATTTCTAAGAGAAATGTTCACTGAAATACCGTTTCTTTTCAGAGAGGTCGTGACAGCAACATTATTTGTGGCTTGGGTGTACTTGCTGGAGCCGGACAACGTACCATAGTCGGTGTCCCAGGAGTCGGTGGTTGCGAACGCGGTGCCGGCGGCGCTGACCACCAGGACCAGCGCCAGGAGCAGACAAAGAGTTTTACGGGTTTTCATCTGTTTTTTCCTCCTTAAAAGTGATATAGATTTTACCGGAAGATTTGCGGCCGCTGCTGTGCTGCGCGGCGGGCGGCCCGGCCCGCCGGAGGCTCCCCGCTCAGCACAAAGCGGAGAACGCCCGGTTGGGTCTGGCCCGGAGGGACCGGCTTTCGGCCTCCGGAATCCCTTCTTTTGCCATTGTAGCACGGCAATTTTCAAAAGACCATAGCATCTTGGACAAATTTTGATTTTTCAAAAAATTTTTTTCCGAATTTTTCCGCCGCTGGCAGCCGGTAACTTTTCATTTTATCACGCCGCTCAGAGAAAGGCCATAGCGAATTGGGCAAATTTAATTTGCCCGAAATGCTATGGTCTTTTCCCGCGTCTGCTTTTAGAATGGAAGCAGCCTCCGCGCCGAGGGCCCCGGCGCGGAGAGAACGCGGAAAGGAGGGAACAACATGAAACGCATGATCAGCCTGCTGCTGGTGTGCCTGACGCTGTTTTGGAGCCCCATTCTCCATACGCCCCAGGACGGGGTAAATCAGCCCTGCTGCGATTATGAAGAGGAATGGCTCTCATACTAGCGAAGTGCTGGGGAATACGCGGTCCAGAAACGCGCGGCAATGCGCTGCGAATTGCTCCTGACCCATGATCTGGGCCAGATGGTAAGCGTCTACCGCATACTGCCGGGCGGTCTCCCGGTCCGTGCCCTGGTTCCGCTTTTCCAGCGCCCAGGCCTTGTTATATAGAAGCCTCGCCAGCAGGGTCGCTCTGCCGGAGCTCTTGCAGATCCGAATGCCCTGGTCGCAGATCTCGATGCACTCATCGTACCGAGCCGTCTGTCCCAGAATCCTTGAATAGTTGTACAGGATCATGGGCTGGGTGCGCAGCGCTTCCTCCCGGTTGACTCGCTGGTTATCGTAGAACTGCTTGACTTGCTGAAACAGATGGATCGCGTCATCCGAGCGGCCCAGGCGGAAATAGCAGTTGGCAATGGCATTGACCAGCGTGATCTCCTCAAAGGACAGCAGCTTCGGAAGGGTAAGATCATGGAATTTGTTGCAGGTGATCTTCAGCGCCTCCTCAAAGCGGGCAAGCATTTCCTCAGAAGTCAGTTGATCTTTGTAGAAGATGGTGTTGAACGTGAGCTTAAACTGCCGGTTAAATTTGGAATCCGGGCATTCCGCCTCAAATTTTTTCAACAATGTCCGGGCCTGCTCCAAATGATTTTCTATGTACGCCTGCCGGATGCGGTATTTCAGCTCATGCTGATTAAAATACTGCGTATTCGTGTAACTGACAAGATAAATGTTGGAATAGCCCAGCCGCTCCAGGATCCGCTCAAGTAGTTCCTTGGTGGGAGTATGTTCACCGCTTTCGATGCGGGACAGGGAGGACGTCGCGCAAATGCCGTCCGCCAGATCCTCCTGGGTCATGCCCAGTTCTTCCCGTTTGGTCTTGATCCACTCGCTGTACTGAAAAATCGCCATGCAGGTCACCCCCTTTCCCAATACATATAAAACCCCTTTATATTATACAATGTGGGAAAGGGAAAGACAAGTGTTTTCTAAAAACCCCCAGTTTTGCGATTTTTTGGGGAAAAACAAAGACCCCCGCCTTTCGGTGGGGGTCTGCAAGAAACTTATGAGACGAAATTGAATGAATGTCCACGGACAAGGCAAAATTCATAGCAGCGCAAGACATATTGGGAAAAAAGTCCATATTATCTAAATTCGGAGCGGGAGAGATCCCGCTCCGTTTCGTCTGTCGAGAAGGCGGCCTTGGTTCCTTTTCCGGGGCGGGAGAATGGAAAAATACACTTACTATCCGGGTGAAATGAAATATCACCTCCTGTTTCCCTCCTACACCGTGAGGCACGCTATGTACTTGACCTCCACCACATGCCCCGGCGCAGTGCGGTCATTTCGCCAAAAGCTCGTCTTTCGTGTGGGTATCACGTTCTTGACCATCTGGCCGCCCACGGAGCCGGCCTCACGGCTGGTCAGGTCGCCGTTGTAGCCCTGCTTCAGGTTGACGCCAACCTCGGAAGCAGCCTGCATCTTGAACTTGTCCATGGCCTCCCGCGCTTCGGGAACATTGATCTGATTGCTGTTGCTCTTCATACCGTTTCTCTCCTTTGCTTTGTTCGCGGTTTCTTTCCGCAACCATATCTTAGCCCGTTTCATTTGCAATATCCCTGTTCTTTTCCGGAAATTTCAACAGTTTTTGGCATTTTCAGCGCAAACGCCGGCTTCCCGATCCTAGGGAACGAGGCCGCGCAACCGGATATGGAAGGGGCGCTGGGGATGTATCCTAAAGAAGTGGACAAGCATGATAGAATATGCCGGTCTTGCACGCGAGGCCGGCTTGTGTCCAGCGTAGCCCGCCAAGCTGCCTAGACAGTAAAATCTTGATCCTATTTTTGCCGCTCCTTCTATATTAATATTACAATATTCCCACAGATTTCGCAGGAAAAAGTTAGAAAATCACGTTTTAGGATATAAAAAACAAAAGCAGTCTCATTGGAACACCATGACGCAATGAGACTGCTTTTGATTCAATCGGAAGGACCAAGACAAAGTACTGCCTGCAAAGATAAAATGCCGCAGAGTTCGCCTGATCCCCCGTTGGTACATATGACTCGTTTTTATACGAACACCTCATGGGAAAAAATCGGGAGGATCCCCCTTTTCGTTTTTGTCCGATTCTCCAAGCAGGCTTTCGCGCATCTTGATGGTGGTCTCTGTTGGCGCTTCCCGATACTCTCCGAGCATGGATTCTATGGTTCTGCTGTTTGCAAGCAGCTGTTCCATCTCCTCGAAGGGCAGTTCCTGTCGGTCACTGGAGTAATGGAATGTCATCACCAGCTTGTCGGGGTAGACATAGATCTTGTCGATCAGCCCGTCTAACAGGTGTTGCCGTGTTTCGGGATTATCGAGGTCGCCGGCAAAGCTGTCCAGGAATCGGAGAACATCGCTTTTCTTCAAATCGAACTTTCTCCGGTTCTGTTCCGCCAGGAGCGCGTCGTTCAACATGCTTTTCTGACTTTCCAGGACCTTCATCTGCTCTGCCATTGTATCGCCGAAAATGCCCTTCTCGATCGCTTTGATGATGTTTGCGAGCTTCCCATCGACTTCTTTTAGCCGAGCCTTTAGTGATTCCTCATAGCTCCCGTTGTCGTCATTATGACGCTTGTGGTACTCATAGCAGGCCTCAGAAATGATGATACGATACACCGGGTCGTGGAGCAGGTCGTACAGCACATGCAGGACGATTTGTTCCATGAGCTCTTTGCGCTGGTTTTTCAGGGAACAGGTGTGCTTCGCGTGGTTGATGCAGGAGTAGTAGTAATATAACTTGCCTGTTTTGCTGGTGCCGCTGATTCCGTGCAGAGTGCCGCCGCACAGGCCGCAGAAGGTTTTCCCGGTCAGCCAGTAGTCCTCTATCGGGGCTTCCGGGTGGATTTTCTTGATCGCGCCCTTGCCGCCGTACCTGTTGGCTTTCAGCTTTGCCTGTACCGTTAGGAATACCTCGTCGTCAATCAGACGGGGCATCCCGCTCGGTATCACGACCGTTCCATATCTGTATTCCCCGAGGTAAGCCCGGTTCTTTAGGATGTTGCGCAGGGAGCTGACGGTAAACCGGTTTCCCCGAACCGTCCGCAGACCCGCGCCGTTCAGGCTCTCGCAAATCTTTCGCGGCGGAACTCCCTTGGCGTACTCCTGGAAGATACGCTGCACAACAGGGGCCGTATCGTCGTCGATTTCATACTTCTGGTCCGGCTGTCCTTTGTAGCCCAGCATTTTGACGCCATTATACAGGGCGTTCTCGGCGTTGTAGATCAGACCGCGCATGACGTTCTTCCGGTGCGACACGATAAACGACGCCGCCATAGCTTCATAGATGCTCTCCATCAGGATCTGTGTGGCTTCATCGTCGTCCGGGATGGATTCCGCGACGTAGGAGATCTTGACGCCGCACTCCCGGAGTCGCTTTTTTGCGAGGACAGAATCGATCCGGTCACGGGAGAGGCGGTCCGTCTTCCACAGGATCAGATAGGCCGGGCGCAGCTTTTCCACTTCATACAACATCTGCTGAAACTGTGGACGGTCCTCGCTGGTGCCGGAAATGGCGTGGTCCTCATACTCCTTGATGATGTGGTATCCGTGGGTCTTGGCGTAATCATGCGCTGCTTCGCGCTGCTGGTCGCTGCTGACGTCGCGCTGCGCCCCAGAACTGTACCGGTAGTAGCAGATGGCGCTGTTGCCGGGATTCTGCGTGAACCTTTTGGCCGCTCCCATGGCGTTTTCCTCCTTCCCCTGCCGGTGAAATATTCATTCCTATTTTACAGGATCTTCCGTGATTTTTCAAGTTAAGCGAGGATGGGCATATCGTTGTCAATCTGGTTGACAGTGCCCAGACGCAGGCAGCATTGCTTGACTCAGATATC
>CANQQO010000008.1 GCA_947625965.1 uncultured Oscillospiraceae bacterium | reverse complement strand
ATGGCGGTGATGTCCGCCTTCAACCGGATCGGCTGCACCTGGGCCGGCGGCAACTACAATCTGATCACCGGCGTGCTCCGCAACGAGTGGGGCTTCCGAGGCACCGTGATCACCGACTATGACGGCGGCGGCGTCATGGACACCGAACAGTGCATCCGGGCCGGCGGCGACCTGAAGCTCACGGGCTACTACACCGACGCGGAGCTGGACATCAGCAATCCCGCCTCCCGGTACTATGCCCGCCAGGCGGTGAAGCACATCCTGTACACCACCGTCAACTCCAACGCCATGAACGGCATCGTCCACGGCGTGGCCGCCGGGCAGCTTCCCTTCCCGAACTACTACTTCATCCTGATCGCGGAAGGCGTTCTGGCCGCCGCCCTGATCGTCTGGGGCACGGTAGCCATTGTCAAGCGCTGGAAGTTTGAAAAGAAAGCGAAGCAGACGAAGTAACTCCATTGACAAAACCTCCCCTTCTTCTCTCAAAGCGGAACCGGCCACTGGAAAGTGGCCGGTTTTGCTGTGTGTGTTTTGTGTCCGGATTTTTGGCCGCGGAACATCCGTTGCTACTGTCAAGAATTATGCACAAATTTAATAAGCGTAGTATTGTTATCCACAAAAAGCGAAGTGGACAGATTTTGAGAGTAGGACCAATAAATTGTCTCCCCACACCCGAAGGTGTGGGGAGATCGTTTTTCTTGGACTGGTTTACGGATTCAGAGATTCGGCGGGGGCCACGCCCTCCGGGAACAGCAGGTCCACCACGTCGCCGCTCATGCCCTCGGTGACTTCACTCATGTCACCGGTGGTGGGCGAGAGGGTCATCATGGGCGCGCCGGAGGAGGCAAAGGCCACATAGACCGTGTTGAGCTCCTTACTGTAAGCCATGGCGGGCATCCCGCTAACCTCCCTGAAGGGGGCCAAAACACGAGTGCTGCCGTCCAGGCCGTTGCGAAGGAAGCCGCCTGCCACCATATCGTACACCAAGTACTCCGTCTCATTGACGAAGGTGAAGGAGGTGGGATATATCATTCCGCCGGTTGCGGCGCTTCCCGTTACATTGGCCGTGAAGGTCAGGTTCCCGGTTGCGGGGTCGATCTCATAGATGCGGCCGCCGGGCATCCCGTTCATGTCCATTGTCATGACCAGGACATAGAGCTTTTGATCAAAGGGGTTGTAGCTGATGTCCGCAACCTGGCAGCCGGAAATGTCGCCGGAGGACACCATCATGATCTGCATCATCAGGTCCTCCCCCACTCTGACCGCCTCACCGGTGACGGTCAGCTTGGCCAGGGAGAAGCTGCTCTGGCCGTCGCCGACAATGCCGTAGAGATAGCCGTCCTTGCCATTGTAGGTGGCACACATCAGTACGCCCTGCAATGACTCCATGGGCAGGTCTACCGTTTCGGTAACTTCCGTGGGCGATACCAGCTTGGAGAAGAAGAGCTGATTGTAGCCGGAGGCAATGAGCTCCTTTTCCGGGTCCAGAACCGTCAGCGAGAATTCCGCAGAGGCGCTGCCGGAGGTGACGGTGATGGTGGCGACGCCGCCCGCCAGGGCGGTGATCAGGCCGGTTTCACTGACCGTGGCCACCGCCGGGTTGCTGGAGGTGAAGGCGCAGCTTCCGCTGATCCCCGCCAGCCCCACGGGCATGGCCTGGGCCGTCAGTTGGAAGGTGCCGCCGGGAGCCAGGACCTCTGCCGTGCTGTTCAGGCTGATGCTGGAAACATTGGGACTGCCCACAGGCAGGTCCGTCTTGGGAACGGTGTAAAGACTCGTGACCATGCAGCCCACCAGGCCCACCGGGCCGAGATTGGTGGAATTACCGGTTTCGGGGTCCAGGAGCAGCAGGGTGCCGTTCTGGGTGTAGGTCATAAAATCGGTATGGCTCTGGGCCCAGTACAGGTTGCCGGTGTTGTGGTCGAAGGCCATAGAGGTGTAGGAGTAAGCAGGGTAGCCCAGGTCGGACAGCTTCTCCAGGGCGCCGGTAACTTTGTCGATCTTGTAGAAGGTGCCGGTGATGGAGGTACCGTAGAGCTGGCCCTTGTCATCGCAGGCCACCGCGCCGATCAGGTCGTCCAACTGGGCGATCTGGTAGGTCAGGCCGGTATTGATGTCCACGCAGTAGAGCCGGTCGGGGTCGCCGCCATATCTCTGGCCGCCCACGGCGTACATGACGCCCTGGGTGTAGTCAAAGGCCATGTCGTGAATGTCCGCGATGCTCATGTCCTTGACCTGCTTTTCGATCTCAAAGGTATTGGCGTCGATCACGTAGAATATGGTGCCGTCGTAGCTGTAATCCGACTCCTGAGTGCCGTAGGCGTAGATCTTACCATTGAAATACTCGCCGGCGGTGATGGTGTCGTCCTTGTAGCCCACCAGGCCCTCGTTGCTCTCATTGGGGGCGAAGTCCACGATCCGGGCCCAGAAGCCCTGGCCCATGCCGGAGAAGTCCATCACGACAAAGCCTCTGAGGGAACCGGCGGCGGGCTTTACCGTGATATCCAGGGTAACGCTGAAGTCGTCCAAGGTGCCCGTGGCGGTGGTGGTACCGGCGGACAGGCCCACCAAGAGGTTGTCCTCGATCTTGGCCACGGAGGGATCGGCCACGGTCCAGTTCAGCGTCCGGTTGGTGGCGTTGTAGGGCTTCACCTGCACCGGCAGGGCCATGACGTGATCGGTCAGGGTGAGCGTGCTATCCGTCAGCTTGATGACTTCCGCCACCGGCACTTCCTCCCGCTGCGGCACGGTCTCCGGGGCGGAGAACAGGCAGGACATGGACTGCTCTGCATCCACAGCGCCCAGGTAGCTGGCCTTACCGGTCCGCAGATTCACATAGGAAATGCCAAAGTAGTCGCCGGTCCCATTGGAGGCGGTCATGGCCCAGTACAGCTCGTCGGTGTTCAGGTCATAGGCCAGGCTGTTGGTGGACATCTCCGCAGGCGTGAAGCCGGTGTAGCCGATGGGCGTCTGTTCGCCGGTCATCGGGTCCATCTTCACCAGCATACCGGTCATGTTGATCGCGTACATGGTCCCGTCGGGCCCGAAGGTGATGGCAACCGCATCCACATTGGTCACAGGGTCTGCGATACCGGTGAGCACGTCCACCTGATAGAGCAGATAGCCCGCCATGGGATCCAGAGCCAGGAGGTACAGGAAGCCGGTCTTGTAGTCATACGCCATATCCAGGGTCATATAGACACTGATGGTGCCGTTGGCGATCCGGGTGGCTTCCATCGTCTCCATGTCGATCGAGTAGAAGGCGTTGGCGTTGTCAAAGGCGTAGACCTTGCCGTCCACATATTCACCGGCGGTGAAGGTGGTGAAGGAGATATCCGTCAGTACCTCGCCCGTGCTGGGCTTGACGGCGGGGAAGTCGACCCACTGGTTAATCAGGCCCAGGCTATCGTCCGAGCTGGACTGGATGAAGCCGGTCAACTGGCCCTGGGGCTCCAGCACCGTCACGGTGGTGGTGGCCGTCAGGCTGCCGTAGGTGGCGGTAACGGTGGTCTGTCCCACGCTCTTCGCGGTGAGGACGCCTCTGGTGCTCACGGAGACGATTTCCGGGTTGGCGGAGGCCCAGGTGAGCTTCTCGGGGCTTGCGTACCAGGGGTTCGCCTGGATCTCCAGGATCTCGGTGGTGCCCACCAGCATATCCACCGACTCCTGAGTGAAGGCGATGCTCTCCAGCTCTGCCTCCGGCAGGTGCCAGCCCCGGTCGTCCAGCTTCGTCAGGCCCACGATCTGGGCGTTGCCGGCGATGGTGCCGATGCGGGTGGTGGGATAATTGTCGGTCATGTCGATGCGGTACAGCGCGCCCTCCGTGCCATGGGAGTAAATGGCCAGGTAGATGCAGTTCTCCGCAACGTCAAAGTAAATGGAGTTGTAGCTGGCGGTGGGGACGGCCTCCGTCTCCACCTTTTCAATAACGGTCTCGCCCCAGATGCCGCTGGTCTTGTTGATCAACCGCAGCTTGCCGGTGTTGTCCAGGCCATAGAGATTGCCCTGGCCGTCGCAGGTCAGCGCCCACAGGGAGATGAGGCTGTTGGCCCTGCCAATATAGCGGGAAGCGCCGGTGATGGGATCGATCTCCATAAGGCGGCCGTAGCCAGGAGGGGAGGAGGCGGCGACGCCATAGAGCTTGCCGGTGGTGGCGTCGAAGGTCATGGCCCGCACCTCGCAGGGAAGTGTTGCGATCGAGTGCCGCTCGTCCCAGTAGCCGGGCTTGAGCCACACCAGACGGTGGCTGCTGGCTTCCTCGGCAATGATGTAACCGTCCACATATGCGGCGCTGATCAGGGAGTAGTCCATGAAGGCCTCGCTGTCAAGCACCTGCACGTTGGCGTTGTCGCCCTCGGCGGGTTTGACCGGATCGATGGCCAGCCAGCCGTAGAAGGCTTCGTTGGTGTATTCGGTGTCGTTGATCCGGTAGCCGTAGAGCTTGGTCTGGTCCAGGACCGGATCGTTGTCCTCAGTCTCCAGGTAATAGGCCTGCTCGTTGCAGGCGTAATCGCCCAGGACCAGGGTCAGCTCGTTGCCATAGCCGGTAATGGGGATGATCACATCGGTGTAGGTCAGGCCGGTTTCGTCCTTGGTGACGTTTTCACCGTTGTCGTCCAGGGCGGTGCTGCTCCAGACCACGGTCTCCAGCTTGCTGAGCACGCTGACCGCCGCCACGGAGACATTGTCCCGCACGGTGACGACCAGGTATTTCTGCCCGTCCACCTCGGCGTACCGGGGCTCGCCCACCAATTCGGGGGCCTGGGTGTCGATGACAAATTCGGTCTCCCACACGTTGTGGACATTCTCGTTTTCGCCCTTGTCGTAGTCGGGCACGGCTTCCACCCGCAGCGTCACCTTGGTGTCGTTGGGCAGAGGCTCCCCGTCCACGATCAGGTCAAAGGGATCAAAGTACCAGGAGTGGATGTAGGGGACCATCTGCTGGTAAGTATCGCTGTAGTAGGTCTTGCCCACGTGCTCCACGATTTCCTCGGACAGCACGGTGTCGGTGCCGGTCAGGATATAGCTCACAGTCAGCTCCTTGGCGTTGCGGAGCAAGGAAACGTAAATGTCGTCCAGGTAGTCCACATATCCGTCGCCGTTGGGGGAGATGGAGGCGTGGGCGGGATCATAATCCTCGTTGACGTAGGGGTTCAGGCCCAAAAGATAGTCCGCGCCGTTGTCGCCCAACTGGGTCCAGAGGATGTTGGGGTACTGGCTGCATCCGCTCTCGGCCATTTCGTCCGTGGTCTGGTAGTAATAGCCATAGTCCAGCATGGGCGCCACATACCAGTCGCCGTAGAAGCCCATGTACGGCAGGGACAGGTCCACGCCGCCGGTCTGGTCCCGAAGAACGGTGAAGCCTTCCACATAAATGCCGTTGGCAAAGTTGCGGTCCATGTACTGCCGGCTGACGTCGGACAGGGTGATGTCCACCCCCACCTCGCTGACGGCGCCGGCGCCTACCTGGAGGCTCTGCTCCCACAGGTCGATGGGCCGGTCCTCGGCGTCGGTGCGCTCAATGCCCACCAGCTCGTCCAGATACGCCTGCACATCGTCCAGCCCCGCGCCGCCGTTGCCCAGCAGGTCATAGCGGAACTCCTCGCCGTCGGGCAGCGGGTCCTTTCCGGTGGCCACCCGCCACAGCAGGTAGGCGTCGTGGGAATTGATCTGGCCGTTCTCGTTGTAGTCGTAGGTGTAGAACAGCCCGTCGGCGGTATGGGTGATCTGGGCGGTCAGGGCCTGGGGCGTCATGCCCATGTAGAGGTTGCCGTCGCCCTCGTCGGAGACGCTCTCGGTCTGCACATTGGTGGAAAGAACGTAGTACTGCGGTTTGCCGCTGAAATTATGCACCAGGAAGGTGTAGTGATAGTGGCCGGTCTTGGCGGGATCGTCCTTCAGCTCTACCTTGGGCAGGTCCATGCCGGGCACTTCCAGGTAAGCCGGCGCCGTCACCGCCTTGTAGGCGTTGGCCATGCCGGAGCCCTGCTGCCGGGGAGAGAAGTACACCCCGTTGCCGTTGTAGGTCAGGGGCACGGCGGTGCTCATGAGCAGAGCGTTGGCAAAGTCATGCAGCGCGCCCTTCCCGTCGGCATACTGGGGAAGCTGATCCCGCACATACTGCATCAGCAGGGCGGAGATGCCGGACAGGTTGGGGGCGGCCATGGAGGTGCCGCTCATGGTATCGTACCTTCCGCCGTCCATGGTGGAGTAAATCTCACCGCCGGGGGCGGAGATGTCGGGCTTCAGCGCCAGATCCGGGCTCACGCCCCAGGAGGAGAAGCTGCTCATCTGATTGGCGGCGTCGTTGGGAACAAGGCCCGGCTCCCCGGCCACGGTCATCGTGGCGGCGGGATCGCTTTCCAGGGCGGAGATCAGCGCCTGGCCGGTGAGGCGGGTGACGCAGGCGCAGGGAATGGCGGCGGTGCAGTCGCTCATCGCCATGCCGAAGGTGCCGACATCATTGTTGTACACCAGGCAGCCGATGGCGCCGGCCGCCTCGGCCAGCTCACACTTATTGCTGAAGGAGGTAACGCCCCGTTCCACCAGGGCGATCTTGCCTTCCACGCCGGCCTTGGTGAAGTCCTCCAAGGTCTGGCCCATGTTGCCCACCACCGCGTAGCCCATGGGGCCGTTGGCGGACAGGCTCTGGAAGGTAGCCACGGCGGTGCTGGCCCGGGTGCCTTCGTAGAAGCTGTAGTGCTTCCCGGCGACCTCCAGGTAATAGCCCCGGTAAGCCACATTCTCCACGCTGGCCACGGAAAGGGCGCTCTGATAAGTGGAGGGGGAGCTGATGGTGCTGTTGTCCGGGTTGCTGGTAAGGCTGGCGTTGGTGCCAAAGAGGTTTTGATAACCGGAAGTGGCGGAGTTGCCAGCGGCGATGGACAGCACCGTATCGGTGGTACTGACCCGGGCGTAGATCTCATTGACTTCCTCCACCGAGCTGGAGAAGCCGGCGGTGGTGCCAAGGCTCATATTGATCACGTCCGCGCCCAGCAGCAGGGCGTCCTCCAAGGCGGCCAGGATATCCTGGGTCATGGCGCCGTCGGAGCCGTGGAAGATTTTCATGATGTAGAGCTGGGCGTCGGGGGCCACGCCTACCACATCTGAGCCCTCGATTTTGTTGGCGGCGGCGATGCCGGCCACATGGGTGCCGTGGGGATTGGTAGTCGTGCCGTCGGCATGGTTGTACCGCAGCTCATTGTCCACATAGTTGAAGGCGTAAGGCACCTTAGTGGTGCGGTACAGCTCCTGCGCGCTGAGGCCCCGGTAGGACTCATAGGCATGGAGCTGGGTGAGCACGGCCTCGATGGTGCTCACGGTGGCGGAGGTAGAAGTGAGGCGGTCTTCCGGCAGGGGCGCAAAGTTGGGATGGTCGTCGTCCAGGCCGGAGTCGATCACGGCGATCTTCAAGCCCTTGCCGGTGTACCCGGTCTCCCAAGTCTCATAGCGGCCGATCATGCCGCCATCCTGGTCGGTAAGGGGCTGGACCTCGCTGTCCATGGGGTAGTATACCGGCTGGACAATGACCCGGTCCACGCCGGGCAGATTCTCGATCTCGGAGATCTTGCCGTAGGGCACGGTGGCGGCGATGCCGTTGAGCAGCCAGGTGTACTGGTAATGCACCTCCAGGGGCGCGTCCAGCACATTGCGCTCAATGGAGGCAATGACGGCGTCCTGGCTGTTTTCCAGCTCGCCGGCCTTTGCCAGGGTGATCGTGCTGGGCACGGCGGCGCTGTTTTCCTCAATCACGGAGTCCTCGTTCATCAAAATAAGGACGGGCACCTCCAGATCCTCGTCGGGCTTTAGCGCCTGCATACTCTTCAAAAGGGCGTCGTCCAGTTGGACGCTGCCGGTCAGGTCCACATCCAGGCTGTCCCGGTCGATTTTCTGAGCGGCGACGGCCTGTGCGGCGGCCAGAATGGCCTCCCGCTCCCCGGCGGTCAGCTCGGTCTTCTCCGTTTCCTGGGGGCCGGGGACGGTGGGCGCCTCGGTCTGGGTCTGGGGCGTTTCCTCGGCGCGGGCAACTGGGGCCAAATTGGTCAACAGCGACAGCGCCATGGCAAAGCACAGCGCGAACGCGATCCACTTTTTCACCCGCATATCACTTGGCCCCCTTTCTGATTTTTCCAAGGCATACCGCCGCGCCGGCGGCGGAGGCGGCAACCGCGATCAGGCACAGCAGGGGCTGGAAACCGTCACCAGTCCTGGGCACATTCATCGAGTCGCTGCCGCTGGGCGTTGCCGCGCCGCCAGGTGCCGCCGCACCGCCGGGGGTCGTTACGCCAGCGGGGGGGGGTAATTCTGGCAGGATCGCGCCTAAGGAGCCAACGGCCACGGAGACGTTGTCCTCCCGCCCCGCCACGAAAGCCTGTCCCGTGAGCCGCAGGCCCGTGTCGACACTGATTTTCTTGACAGTGAAATGTACGAACATCAGCGTACCCTCGGTGGTGTCCGCGATCCAACTGATCTTCAATTCGCCCGGCTTGACCAGGCTCGCGGCGTGCATCACGGTCAGCTCCGTGACCTCCAGATCCTCCGGCGTCACGCTCAGCACTTCCGGATTGTAGGTCAGCGTCACAATACCGTCGGTAGCGGTGCCGTCGGTGAATATCGGCACCAGCAGGCTGCCGTCGGCGTTGGAGAAGGTGGAATAATCGATCCACACTCCCAGCGCCGGTTCCGCGAAGGCCACCGCAGTTGTGGACAGCGCCACCAATACTGCCAGTAAAACCAGCGCGCCTCTCTTCCGTTTCTTCAAATTCGTTTCCTTCCTTTCGAATGAATTCGCCCGAATTCCGCGCAGCCGGCGTTGATTTTTATGGCTGCATAAAATGGACAAAAAGCATTATACCATAGACATCCATAAAAAGCAAGAAAATTGTAGATTTTCCAGGCTTTTATTTTATGAAAATTGCCGGAAAGCCAAAATGGGCTGCCGAATGGTAGGACTGCGCTGTGCATAAATCTGCGCTGTGACAGCGGTTTCATGCAATTTTCTTTTCGGCAAGAAGCCGCGCGGCGGCACCCAGCGGGTGTTTTGGAATCGTCCACCACCGGGCGGGGATGCCGCCGAAGCCGGCCGCCGGCACAGTATATCAGAGGGAAAGTGTCCCGCCGGGATGTACTGACGCGCAATTCCTTGTGCGGCCAAACGGGCTGGGGAATGCTTCCTCCACAAGCAAAAACGGACGATTCCCGCAGAGCGCAGGATCGTCCGCCGCATCGGCCTGGACTGTATAGCCAATCCGACCTTATCATTTATGCCACAGTTTTGATAGCCGCCAAAACCACCGAGGGGATCAGTCACCGTTCTTTGTGCCGCCCTCATCCGCTTGATTTCGCGTTGTGGAAGCGCGCTGCGAAAAAGAGCAGGGCACTTCCACGACGGAACTGCCATCGCTCAGGCTGTTCCCCGCGGCGATTTTTCGAAGGATCATTTTTGCACATTGACGACCGATTTCCAGGGAATCGACGTTTATTGTCGTCACTTCCGGATAGATGAGCGTTGGTAAGCAAATAGACTTATCCCAGCACCAGTCGTCCTGCCCGCAGACGCCGATGTCTCCGGGAATAGATAGCTTCATGCGCTGAATACTGCTGAATACGCGAAGCGTAATGCTGGTGTTCACGCAAAACACGGCGATATGGTCTTCCGCCGAAGCACTTGCGATCAACTTTTGCAAGATATTGGAGATCTCATCCGGATCGTCATCCTCGAGGGTAATGATATCTTCCTCGTGACAGTAACCATATTCGGAAACCATGGCGTCCCGAAACGCCTGCACCCGCATGATACGGGCATAATTCTCCCGCTTTTTCAAGGTGAACATGATCGGACGGGTGAATCCCTGAGATTTTAAGTGGGCAATGAGCCGCCTTACCGGTTCCCGCACTTCGGCCAGTACCGCGCTGAACGGATACCCTTTGATCAGACAATCACAGATGACGACAGGAACGCCATGCAAAGAATAATTCATCAGATATGGGTCGCTGTAGGAAACAGGATTGACGATCAATCCCTCTACGCCGCGGCTGTCTAAAGAGGCGACCATTTCTTTTTCTTTTTCAATGCTGTTGTCACTGTTAAAAAACAGCGCAGTATATCCATGGCGCGAAAGCTCCTTTTCACATCCGCCGATAAAGGCGGAGGACCAAGGACTCAGGATATTGGCAATGATGATCCCGATCATTCTTGTTTTGTTGTTCTTAAGCGCGCGGGCATACTCGCTGGGATGATAATCACACAGTTCAATGATATTTTGAATCTTTGCAGCGGTTGCCTCGCTCATGAGATCTGTACGGCCGTTGAGGTAACGGGATACCGTCGTTTTTGAGACGCTGGCCGCCATTGCGATCTCTTCGATTGTAATTCTTTTCTTTGCCATTGTGCCTCCACATAATGACCGGATCGATCTTGACGCTGCGGTTTTTAGGGTAAAACGCTTTCTTTACAGGTGGAGCGCCTGACCCATCGACCGGCATACATCCCGCGATCACAATTTTTACTAATAAAATTATATATATTAAAGGAAGGAAATGCAAGTATTTCCGAAAAATTTTTAAGAAACCTCAGCGTGTAAAAAATGTCAAAGGCCAAAGGCATCGGAGGAAGGAACGGCGGGAAAGGGAACCATCGGGGTCCCTTTTAACAGGCGCGCCTGTATTTTTGCGGCAATGGGCAAATCGAAACGGCAGGGGTTGTCGGTAGAGGATTCAGCTTATGAAATCGGTCAACAAAATACCGGAATATTACCGCTATTTTTCACGTTTTTGGCAGTCAAAACGGAATTGTGTTCCTTGAAACGCGGTTGCACTTCGACAATATTGATGAAATTATCAGAACATTTTCCAGATTATTATTGACAATGTACACAATATATGTTATTCTTAATAAAACCCCGGTCTTTTTCTCCAGGGTTCGCCATTGTGTAAGGCGTTATGAAACCGGTTACATAAGTGGCACAAGAATTGAAAATATGAAAGGGTGGGTCATCTATGAAATGGGATGAACAACAACTTGAGTCGCTCAAAAAGGTTCTGTATTCCGGCGTTTTGAGCGACGTCCTGGACGGTATGGGCTACCGGAATCAAGCAATCGGGACCCGTATCCGGCCGCTGCACGACGATACCGTTATTTTCGGACCGGCTTTTACCAGCATTGGCACTCAGGTCTATTCCATGCCAGAGGCGCCATTGATCGCCCAGTGTAAAGTGGTCGATCAACTGCGAGCTGGGGAGATTTACGTTCTGAAAACCAGAGGCGATTATAACTGTGCCGTATTTGGCGAGCTGTTTGCTACGGCTGTCCGGCAGCGCGGCGGCGCGGGCGTGCTGCTGGATGCCAATGCCCGGGATCTGAAGGCTTTGAAGAACATGGACTTCCCGCTGTTTTACCGTGGAGCAGATCCCAGAACGTCCAAGGGCAGATGCGAGATCAATGAGTGCCAGATCCCCATCGTCATTGAGGGAGTCACGATCTGTCCCGGAGATCTGATATTCGGAGATATCGACGGGGTCGTCGTGATTCCCCGGCAGATCGCCGACGAAGTTCTGGCCCAAACTCTGGAAACGATCAAGAAAGAAGATCGCGTGCGGGACGGCCTGCGCAGCGGCGAGACGCTGGAGAAGGTCTATACCCAGATCGGCGTGATCTAAAACCGCGAGAAAAATGGAGGTTGCAGTATGGATAAAAAAACACGTGTTTTGAACTGTATCGACAACAAACCGATCGACCGCGTCCCTTATTGCTTCTGGGAGCATTTTTCCGGAGAGGACGCCCAGGGCATGGGCTGTGTACGCGCCCATAAAAGATGGTACGACGAGACGGGCATTGACTTTATCAAGATGCAAAGCGACGGCTTTTTCCAGATCGGTTTTAACGAGCCGGTCAATGT
The DNA here is from genome assembly GCA_947625965.1 of uncultured Oscillospiraceae bacterium. Taxonomy (GTDB): domain Bacteria; phylum Bacillota; class Clostridia; order Oscillospirales; family Oscillospiraceae; genus Faecousia. The sequence continues at coordinate 31,868 of CANQQO010000008.1, read as the reverse complement.
TCCGGCGGACTGGGCAAAGCTGAAAGTACCGGATATGAACAGCGCCTTTGTCCAAGGCCAGATCGACCGCTGCAAATGGACCAGGGATATGATCCATGACGAGGCGTGCATTTTCTACCTGGTATTTGCCGCGTTCAGCTTCCTCTGGAAAGAATACGATAAGGAAATGGTGATCTCCCATATGCGGGACGGACGTGCCAGGGAGTACCTGCTCCCGCTGCTGGACAACCTGGGAGATTTTGTGGCGGAATTTGCCGCCAAGCTGCTGACGGAAACCGGCATTACCGGTATAGACGCCGCGATGTCCACAAATTACCGGTTTACGGCGGCGCAGTACCGCGCGTGGCTCCGGCCCCAGGATCTCAAGCTGTTAGACACGATCAACCGGCTGAGTGACTATAATATCGTCCATCTCTGCGGCTGGGACCGGGTGAAGAACAATTTCGAGGCATGGGGCGACTACCCTGGCGCAGTAATCCATTGGGATCAACACACTGAGGGCATTTCTCTTGCTGAGGGCAAGGTGCTGTTCAAAAACAAGCGGGCGATTATGGGCGGCTTCGATCATAAGCCTGGTACCGTGCTGTTTACCGGAAGCAAAGAGGACATCCAGGCGCTGACCAAGACCTATGCCCGCAGCGGCGGCAGGACCGGGTTCATCCTTTCGGCGGACTGCTCTTTGATGGAGCATCTGACAGAGGAACGAGCCGGGTGGATTCGGGAAGCGCTGGAGGAAGTGGCGGCGGAAGGCTGACAGGGCTCCGCCCAGTACCGGAGCCAAACGGGATGAAAGGGGCGATTATGAACAAAAAACAACGGGTCCTGGACTGCATCGATGGAAAGCCCATCGATAAAGTGCCTTTTTCTTTCTGGCGCCATTATTTCGGCGATGATAATTACGGAAAGGCGTGTATCGCCCGGCACAAGGAGCTTTTCGACGCTGCGGATCTGGACTTCATCAAAATGAACAGCAATGGCTATTACCCCATTGATTTTGGTGTCTCCGTCCGCGTGCCGGAGGATTGGAAATATGTGGTCCCTCCGAAATCAGGCTCCGCATATTTCCAGGAGCAGATCGATCTGATCCGGGAAATGCGGGAGGCCGTCCGTGACGAGGCGTGTGTATTTTATGTTGTCTATGCCGCGTACAGCTTCCTGACGCGGTCCTTCGGCAAGGAGATCTGCGACGCCCACTTGCGGGACGAGCAGGCAAGGCCGTTTTTACTGCCCGTCTTGGACGCCATGGGCGATTTTGTGGCCGAGCTTTGCACGGCGCTGCTCCGTGACGGGGGCGCGACAGGTATTTTTGAGGCATACAGCTCCAACAGCCGCTTTTCGCCCCAGGAATACCGGCAATGGATCCGCCCTCAGGATGAGAAACAGATCCATGCCTGCGAAGGGGCTGGGAACTACAACATCGTCCACCTTTGCGGCGGTACGGACGGCAGAAACGATGTCTCGGTATGGGCGGACTATATGGGCTCTACGATTCACTGGGACCAGCATCTGGACCGGGTCAGCCTGGCGGAGGGACGCGATCTGTTTCCCAATAAACGGGCGATCATGGGCGGATTCGATCACCGCGAAGGTTCCGCGCTTTACACCGGGAGCAGGGATCTCATTCAAGCAATGACACGGTCGTATGTGTGTGCCGGCGGCCGTACCGGTTTTATCCTGTCCGCAGACTGTACTCTGGCGCCAGAGATCCCTTACGAGCATCTGCGCTGGGTTGGAGAGACGCTTTGGGATATTTCATAAAAAGGAGAGAGTGAATTATGACAGAGCTTGTAGACACGAAATTCGTCAGCATCGGATTCGGTTTTCTGGCAGGGTATCTGTTCCCCTGCTACAGCCGGTTCTGCAAACCGGAGAAGATGGCGGAGCAGATCGCCGCCGTAACGGCCGATGGGGAGACACTGGAGGAAAAACGCCGCAAGTATCCCTTCCCTATTTATCTAAATGACAATGAAACGGCCCTGCATACTGTGGAGCCGGACGTGATCCTGTATTCTCCGCCGCCTATGGTTGCGCCGGAACTGGCCCGGCAGGTGCTGAAGCCCTACTATGAAGAACTTCGCCGGCAGGGGAAACCTCTGCCCGATCTCTATGCGTTTCCGCCATCCCCGCAGGTGGACTTTTATTTGGACCTCCTTGGGGCCGATATTCACGTTTGCAATATCCTGCCCAATATGACACGGCAGATCGCCGGACAGGATCTGCACGGCGCGGAGGGGGACACATATGTGACCCTGCCTGAAGCGCCGTTATGGCCCAGAGAAAATCTGGACAGATTGGAAGCGGTATTCGCTCCGCTGGGCGGCGTTGTATACACCAGCCCCAAGACCATCCGGGATATCCTGGCGGCTATGTGTGTGGCGGAGGTGCTTCCGCTGGCCTGTTTTGCGGTAACGGACGGCCTTGCCCGCGGCGGCTTTGTCTTGGATTCCTGCCAGACTGCTCAGATCATGCGGGCGGTACATCAGCAGGCTTGGAACTATCATCCTGTCGGTTCGACGCCCTGCTCGGCGGAGTCTGCGGCGCCTCCGGTCCGGCAGGCGCTGGACAACTTCCTGCGCGCCTGGACCCAGGGCGGGATCGATTATATGATAGATGCCGGGGTCTCTCACGAAGACGCTGAAAGGATCATGGTATCCAATGTGGACCTCCGGCTGCATATTGCCCAGATGGAAGCAAGGGAGACGATCGAACAGACCCTCCGTTCCCACGCGACCAAGGGCGGCGTTGCCGAGCGGGGCAGGCGGTGCTACGAGCTGCTGGTGGAAGGCAAGCTGCGGAAAACCTTCGCGGCGCCGGACCGGCTGCTTTCCGACAGGGAATTTTTCCGGTTTTGCCAGGACGCCGCCTATGAGATCTGCCAGATCGTGGCAATTCACGGAAGGCGGCTTGCCGGAGCAGAGGTCCCGGTTCATTTTACGCCGGAGCATCACGCGGTGCTTTATGCCCTGTTTGTCCGTAACGCGACAACCCTTGCCGGAGAGAGAGGCGCGGAAGCCGCGCATCAGGGGACGCTTCTCTATGCGGATCAGCGGGGCGCCAGGATGGCAAAGCGATGCCTTGCCCACGGGGACCCGTTGGATACCTTCGGCTATATGGCCTACGGGGAATGGTCGCCGCTGCCTGGGACGATGGAGGCGAAGGATGTCGCCTATGAGCCGGACGTCGTTACGGAGGCATATATCTGCCCATGGTATACGGCTTGGCAGCGGAAAGGATTCCTTGCGGAAGGCGTTGCGTATTGTAGCTGCATAGACCGGACCTTGGTCAAGGGCTTTAACAGGGAGATGGAGCTGACCGTGGAGACCACACGGCCCCAAGGCGGATCGTGCTGCCGGTTTGTCTGGAAGGGGTTTGGAATGGACGAAAAGACCAGAAAGGCTCTGGCCGAAAAAAAGGCGGCGTTGGGAGTTTCCTGCCAGAAGGACTGGATCTATCACACCCGCCATATTTACAGCGCCATGTGCGACAAGCTGATGGAGCTTCCTGAGGGGCAGAAGATCATCGAAAAAACGATGCGCGACTTTGAGACCCTTTATGGCATCCAGGCGCAGCAGACCGTTGTCCAGACCGGCGGCATTGATTTTTATGAAGTATGAGGGATCGGGAAATGACGACAGTATATGCCTGCGGCCGTATGATCGACGGCGTGAATTCTGATGTGAAAGAAAACTGCTGTGTCACAGTGGCGGACGGAAAGATCCTCGCGGTGACTGACCGGCCGCCCGAACAATACGATATGCTCACGGACTGGTCCGGTTATACGGTCATGCCGGGATTGATCAACTGCCACACCCATGTGGGGATCCTTCCGACAGCGGATAACGATCTGATCTTGCGTTGTCCCCTCACCAAGCGCGTGGTAATTATTCTAAGACACCTGATCCAACTTCTGGCGTCCGGCGTAACGACGATCCGTGACTTGGGCTGCTACGACAAAGTGGATCTTGAGATTCGGAGTCTTGTCCGAAGCGGACGGGTCATTGGTCCGGATATGTTTGCGGCTGGCCCGATGCTTACGATGACCGGCGGGCACGCCCATACAGTGGGCGTGGAGGTGGACGGCGTGGACGAATGCCGGAAGGCGGTGCGGCAGCGTCTCAAGGATGGCGTGGACCTGGTGAAGGTCATGGCGACCGGCGGTGTTCTTACAAAGGGTGTGGAGCCGGGTTCCGCACAACTGTCCATAGAAGAAATGAAGGTCATTTGCGAGGAGGCCCATAAGGCGGGCAGACGGGTTGCTTGCCATGCCCAGGGGAACACGGGCATCCGCAATGCCCTTGCCGCTGGCGTGGATACGATTGAGCACGGGTTCTACCTGGACCGCGAGAGCGTAGACAAGATGGCTAGGCAGGGGATCTATTATATCCCCACCTTCTGCGCGCCGTATTTTATGGCGGCCAAGGGCAAGGAATTGGGGCTGGCGCAGGAATTTATCGACAAGGTGAATGCCAGCCTGGACGCCCATGCCGCCAGCTTCTCAATGGCGCTGGACAGCGGTGTGAAAATTGCCTGTGGCACCGATGCCGGAACGCCGTTCAATGGTCACGATCGGACGGCCAAGGAACTGCTGCTGATGCATACCCACGGAATGCCGGCGGACCAAGCGATCGCGGCCGCTACCAGCGTTGCCGCAGCGTGCATCGGGGTCTCCGACCGGGGAAGAATCGCGCCGGATCTCCGGGCGGACCTGATCGCGGTAGAAGGGAACCCCTTGGAGACACTGGGCTGCCTGGAAAACGGTGTCAAATATGTTATGAAGCAGGGGAGAGTGTTCAGCACCGCGGCGTTAAAGGAGGCAATTTTATCTTGAAAGTCGTGATCTCGGACTATTATTATGAATCCCTTTGCCAGGAAAAGTCTGTCATAGAGGGCGCCGGCTATGTTCTTGAGGCGTACCGCAGCTCCACAGAAGAGGAGCTGATCCAACGGGCGGCGAACTGCGACGCGCTGATCGTTCAGTTCTGCCCTGTGACCCCCAGGACGATCAAAGCAATGAAGCGCTGCAAAGTGATCGTCCGTTACGCTGTCGGCTATGAGACGATCGATCTGGAAGCGGCGGACAGCGCGGGGATCGCTGTGTGTAATGTGCCGGATTACTGCCGGGAGGATGTGGCCGATCATGCGCTCATGCTGCTGCTCGCCTGCGCGAAGGGGCTGCCCGTTTATCTCGACGCTGTCAGGCACGGAAAGTGGGATTATACCGTGGCAAAGCCGCTGCGCCGGCTGTCTGAATCGCAAGTGGGCCTGATCGGCTTCGGAGAAATTGCCCAGCGGGTGGCGGAGAAGCTGCAAGGCTTCCACGCTAAACTCTGCGCCTATGACCCCTATGCGGACGCGGATAAGGCTGCGGCGCTTGGCGTCCGTCTGGTGGACCTGGACACCCTTTATGCCCAAAGCGATTTCATCAGCCTGCACTGTCCACTGACCCCGCAAACGAAGCAAATGCTGGACCGAGCGGCATTTTCCAAAATGAAGACTGGTACCATCCTTGTCAATACGGCCCGGGGCGGTCTTGTGAATGAGGAGGCGCTGCTCAACGCGCTTGCTGACGGCAGGATCGCCGCCGCTGGGCTGGATGTGATGAACGAAGAACCGGCATCACCGGAACATCCGCTGCTGAATCACCCACGGGTACTGGTGACACCGCACATTGGCTGGTACTCCGAGTCCTCCGTCTCAGAATTGCAAAGAAAAGCGGCCGAGGAGGCTGTCCGTGTGCTGCAAGGCCGGCGGCCCCTGCACATGGTCAACCATCCCCGCGATGTGTAAAGGAGCGGATATCATGTTTGCTGTCATTGACAGTGGGACCACCAATTCCCGGATCTATCTGGTGGACGAGGACGGAACCGTCCGCGCTTCCGCCTCGAAAATGGTGGGCGTGAGAGATACCTCCATCACCGGCAGCCGTGACGCGCTGCGAAATGGCCTAAAAGCGCTGTTCTATGATTCTCTGAAACAGATGCATTTTCCGCCGGATGCGGTCCGGTTTTGCATTGCCAGCGGCATGATCACCTCCGAGATCGGTCTGATCGATCTGCCGCACCTGGTGGCGCCTGCGGGACTGGAGGAGCTGAGCGCGGGGATCTACAGATCCACGGACCCAGCGGTGCTTCCCGTGCCGTGCCCGGTCTACTTTATCCGGGGCATTCGAAACGCCTATCCTGTGGATGCGGGGATTCGGGAGCTATGTGAGATCGATTTCATGCGGGGGGAAGAGGTTCAGTGTATCGGTATTCTGGAACGGCTGCGGCCAAAACTGCCATGCACGATTGTTGTTCTGAGTTCCCATACCAAGATGATCTGCTGTGATGCCAACGGCAGAATCACCGCCAGTAAGACGACGCTCAGCGGACAGATCCGGGAGGCGTTGACCTCCGCCACCATGATTGGAAAGAGCCTGAAGGATGGCCCGGAGGATAGGACCCATGGCTACAGTAAGGAGGAAATCATGGAAACAGCGTATTCCTGCGTGGAACGGGAAGGCGTGATCCGTGTATTTCTGATGCCGCGGTTCATGCAGGTCTTGATGAAGACGGACGCGGAGGAGCGACAGCTTTTTACCGATTCTGCGATCGCCGCCGATGATATGAAAGCCTTCCGCGCCATGCGGGAAAACGGCTGCCTGGCAGCGCCGATCATTTTGTTTGGCCATGCGGCCCGCTGTGACATTTACCGATATCTGCTGCGGAACAAGCTCCAAATCGATGGGGAAATTGTCTGTATCTCAGATCAGGATACCATCGGGCACTTGACGGTTGACGGAGCGATCGCGGTGGCGAAAAAAATAATAGAAAGGGAGAATGCAAGATGTTCCGAATGAAAGGCGTCATCCCACCGATGATCGTCCCATTCCGCGAGGACGGGGAGGTGGATGTGAACGGCTTGGAGATTTTAACGGATTTTTTGAAAGATCGGGTCGATGGGCTCTTTATCACCGGCTCCTACGGCAGCGGTGCGTTGATGACTGAGAAGGAACGGGAGCTTGTGACGAAAACAGTGCTGAATGGCGTCGGGGGACACATTCCGGTGATCGTCCATGTGGGCACGGCGGACAACCGCAGCACAGCGCGTCTTGCGGAGTTTTCAGTGAAAAGCGGCGCCGCCGCGGTATCTGCTGTTGGGCCTTATTACTATAAGCACGACGCGGACAGCATTTGCGGATTCTACCGTGATCTTGTGACTGCCGCCCAGGGGGCGGTCCCGGTCTATGTTTATAACAATCCGAATTTCCAGGGCTACAAAATGGATCTGACGCTGCTTCGCCGGTTGAAGGAGGAGGTCCATGTCAACGGCATGAAGGACGCGACCTTTGACATTATGGCGCACGCAAGCTATTGCCGCCTCCTGAAGGACGATACGTTTGATGTGGCGCTGGGTACGGAGGCCATGTATCTATCTGCCTGCGTGCTCGGGTGCGAAGCGTTTATCCCCGGCATCGGCAATGTGTTCCCGGAGATTTGCGGCAAAATGTACCGGGAGGGAATGGCAAAAGACTACGACGCCTGCCGCGAGACCCAGTTCCAGATCAATGAGCTGCGGGACATCATGTACATTGCCCGCTCTACACAGTTGGCGATCTATGCAATGCTGGAGATCAGAGGTATCCTGAAATGCTGGCCCAGAGCGCCGTTTATTGCCGCGAGCCGGGAGGAGAAAGAAGAGATCCGGAAACGGCTTCTGGAATGCGGCGTACTGTAACCGAAAATTGAGAAGGAGCCGCATCCGCGTATCTTTCGCGAAAATATAAAAATGCTTGGAAGCAGAGCTGTGCGCTGTTTCCAAGCATTTTTTGTGGGAATAATTTAGAGAGGACAGTTGATCCCCAACGTGTCCGCGATCCCGCGCAGTTCTACGACGGTGTTTTCCTGCACAGGAATTCCCGAAACCGTTTTTTCCCTGAGGGAGATCCATTCCTGCTCTCCGGGGGTATAGATCCTCTGATGTCCGACGGCCTTTTCACTGGCTCTGATCCTCCGCAGGTATGCGGAGAGCGCATCCTCCGCTTCCTGCCGGTCGCAGAATATGCCGTAGTCAATCGCCGCGAAGAAGTGAGAGGTGTGTTCTTCCCCGCTGCCGTCTGCCATATCGATGCAGACCGGGCCGCCGGCCAAAATAGCGGAGCAGATCTCCACGATCAGGGCAAGGCCATAGCCTTTATGACCGCCGTTTTCCTTGCCGAGGCCGCCCAAAGGCAGGATCCCACCCAGCTCCCGTTGACGGATCCGGCGGCGGACACTGGCCGGGTCCATCTCCAGGCAGCCGGACTCGTCCACGGCCCATCCGGCGGGGAGGCGCTTTCCGGCCTTTTCGTAAACCTCCATCTTTCCGTGGGTGACGACGGTGGTTGCCGCGTCGAACCAGAAGGGATACGGCTCCGCCGGCATGGAAAAGGCCAGGGGATTGGTGCCGATCATAGCCCGCCGCCCAAAAGTCGGCACGCCGATCTGTTCGGTATTGGTCATGGCGATCCCGATCATGTGCTCCGGAAGCGTCAGGGCCGTATAATAGCCCGCAATGCCGAAATGGGTGGAATTCCGCACGGCTACCATGCCAATGCCCGCCTGCTTTGCCTTTTGAATGGCAAGCCGCATTGCCTGTGATCCGGCAATATGACCGAAGCATTGGTGAGCGTCCAGCACGGCGGAGACCGGCGTTTCCTTCCGCACCTCGATCTCTGGCTGCACCGCGATCTGGCCCTTCATCAGATTCCTGTGGTAGCGTATCAGACGCTGAACGCCATGGGATTCGATCCCGAACAGGTCTGCGGTCAGTAATACCTGCGTGATGGTTTCACTGTCCTGCCGGGACAATCCGTGTTGGAGGAACATATCGACGGAGAATTTTTGCATGGTTTCGACATCAACGTATCTGTACTGCATAGGCACACCTCCTGTAGAATAATAGGATTATAGCACTGAATCGTAAATAATGTAACCGGTAAACTAATGGTAGTTATGCAAAAAAATTTAATAAATAATTTGTCGAAAATGTCAGTATCCGAAATTTTTACGGATTTTTCTAGGAATTTTCAACTATTTTACGGAAAAATCCGGCGATTTTTCCGAAATTTCATTTCGAGGTTTTTTATAACAGGAAAGAAAATAAAAAAGTATTTGAAATCGGTTTCATAATGTGATATACTCAAAACAGAAAACAGAGCAGATTTCCATAATTTTTTTGAAATTGGTCTTGGAAAATTGTGAAAGCTGTCTGTTTTCTGCTGCCAAAAAACAAAAAAATAAAAGGAGATGGCAAAATGAAAAAACTATTCGCTATGTTAACCGTTATCGCTCTGATGCTCGGCCTGCTTGCTGGCTGCGCTTCGGACCCCAAGCCTACCAAGCCAGCGGGGACCCAGGGCACGCAAGCGCCCACCGGGGGAAGCGGAGGAACCGCCGGGTCCGAAGGGCCTTCGGAAGATAAGGCGCCGATCCGGGTCGGCGTTCTGGCGCCGCTGACCGGCACAATGGCTGAATTCGGCAAGACCTATGAAGTGGCTATGTCGATGGCCGCGGAGAAAGTCAACGCCGAGGGCGGCATCAACGGCCACGAGCTTGTGCTGGAGTTCGAGGATTCCAAGGGCGATCAAAACCAGTCTGCGGAGCTTGCTTCCAAGTTTGCCGATGACGACGGGATCGTTGCCATTCTGGGTGACTTCTCCTCCGGCTGCGCCATGGCCGCCGCGCCGATCTGCGATGAAGAGGAGATCGTGCTTTTCTCCCCGACGGCTTCCAACGCCGCGTTTGCCGCTTCCAGTAAGTGGGCGTTCCAGATCGCGGGCCTGGCCAGCTATGAAGGTTCCTACGCCGCGACCTATGAAGTCGGCAAGTATGCCGGCGCCCATGATGTGGCAGTATTCTATATGAACACTGATTTCGGCGCATCGATCGTGGAGAACTTCAGACCTGCCGCGGAGGAAGCCGGCATGAACATCGTCTTCTGCGAGGGCTATTCCGACACGGAGACCGACTTCTCGGCACTGATCACCAAGGCGCAGGCTGCGAACCCTGATCATGTCCTGATCGTGGATCAGACCAGCATCTCCAACGTGATCAACCAGATTCGCGGCATCGGCTGGGATGTTCCGATTACCATGCTTGGGCCGAGCACTTCCCAGCAGGTGATCGACCTGTGCGGCGAAAACTGCGAAGACATCCTGACTACCGTTTCCGTTTACTACTCCGAGGAGGACCCGGAGGCCTATGCGTTCGCCCAGGAGTTCGCGGACCGGGCCGGCTTTGGCGCCACTGTAATGGCTGGCTTTGCCTATGACGGTGTGATCATCCTTTCCGAGGCCATTGCAGCCTGCGGCGACAACATTACGCGCGCTGCGATTCGCGACAATCTTGCCAAGACGGACGGGACCTATCTGACCGGTCCTATCAAATTCTCCGAGGACGGAGACATCATCAGAAGTTATCTGATCTGCCAGATCGTGGACGGCAAGTATGTCATCCGCTGCGGCTACGATTACGCCAACGAGTAAGGAAAAGCACAATCCGGGAGAGACAGCAACCAAAACACCAGGCGGGAGAAAATGCATCCGGTCATTTTCTCCCGCCGGACCCGGGTATTTGTACAGCGCAGATATCATTACCCCTTAAAAACGCTGGGAGGTTTCTATGGAGTACATCATCAGCCAGTTGATCAACGGCATATGCCAAGGCGCGATCTATGCGCTGATGGCGATCGGCTATTCGGTCGTTGTCGGCGTTACCGGAATGGTGACCTTTACCCACGGAGAAGTTATGATGCTGGGCGCGTTTGCGTCCTATTACGTATTCTTGTGGGCGGGCAACAATTTGTTCCTGGGCATCATTGCTTCCTTTGCCGCATCCTGGATCGTCGGTATGGCCGTTTACAAGATATGCTATGAACACTTTTTCAATGCGCCGCGACATATTTCACTCATCTGCACAGTGGGTTTCAGTATGCTTCTCAAGAATCTGGCCCAAATCCTGTTTGGCGCAAACCGTCTGCCTATGCTGAACATCATCGAGAATCAGGTATATTCCCTTGGCCCCGTAAAAATCAATTTGCTTCAGATCGTGATATTGCTGGTCGTTTTCGCGCTTGCCGCCGTACTGTCCCTGTTCCTTAACAGGACAAGAGCCGGAATTGCGCTGCGGGCAGTCAGCCAGGAGAAAACAGCCGCCTATATGGTCGGCATCAATGTACGTAGGGTCGCTATGACCGGCAACTGCATCGGCTGCGGCATCGGCGGCGTCGCGGGAATGCTCATGGCGATCTACTATCAGACCTGCTACGCAACCATGGGTGGAACGATGAGTATGAAGGCGTTCTCCTCCTCTGTTCTGGGAGGTATGACGGATGTCCGTCTGTCCGCTCTGGGCGGGCTTTGCATCGGTATTATTGAGAACCTAGGCATCACCTTCTCCAGCGCAAACTTCCGGGATGCCTTTGCATTTTGCTTCCTGATCCTGGTCCTGCTGATCAGACCTCAGGGCTTTGCGGTAAAGAAGGGAGCGCGGCCGTGAGTAAGATAAAAGCCTTTGTCGGAAAGCACCGCAGCCTGATGCTGACTGCGGCGTTGGTTTTTGCCATCGTGTTTCCGCTATTCGGATTCAAGAAGTCCATGGTCAGGATCTTCTGCCGGATCCTGATGTATTTTACCCTTGCCGGTTCCCTGAATATCACCAATGGTTACAGCGGGCAGACCTCTCTTGGCCATGCGGGCTTTTACTGCATTGGCGCCTACGTGATGGCGATCCTTACCACCAGATTTCAAATCAGTTTTTGGCCGGTCCTGCTTCTATCCGGCATTGGCGCGGCGGTTGCGGGACTGATCATCAGCGTTCCCACCCTGAGGCTCAAGGGGATATATCTCTCCATCATCACGTTAGGGGCTTCTGAGGTCATTCGGATCATTGCGCTCAACTGGGAGGGAGTTACCGGCGGCTCCTTCGGGATCAAGGATATCCCCCGGCCCACCTTCTTCGGTTTTACCTTTGATTCTCCCCTGAAATTCTACTATCTGTTCCTTGGCGTGGCGGTCATCTTCCTCCTGATCAGCTATCGCCTGATCCACTCCCGAGTAGGCAGGAGTTGGATGTCCATTCGTGAAAATGAACTGGCGGCGAAATCCCTCGGCGTCCGGACGGCCCCCGCAAAGATGATGAATTTTGCTTACGGCGCCTTCTGGGCCGGTATCATCGGCGGAATTTATGCTGTTTATGTGCAGTATATCGATTCGGCGGTGTTCTCCCTGGACGAGGGCTTTAACATCATGAGCATGATCATCATCGGCGGTCAGGGCACTTTGATCGGGCCCATCGTGGGCTCTATTGTGGTCAACGGTCTGACGGAGCTGCTCCGTCCGATCGGCGTATGGCGCTTTGTCATGTATGCCGCCTTGATCATTGTGATGATGTGGTTCCGTCCCCAGGGACTGATGGGTGAGTCGAACAGCATCCTGGCCGGCGCAAAGATAAAAATGCGGAAGGCGGGAAAAACCGGTGGCAAAAAGGAGGCAATCTCATGAGCGGGCTTTTAAGGACGGAAGGCGTTTGCTGTTATTTCGGGGGCCTGAAAGCGGTAGACAATGTCGATATGCAGGTGGAACCTGGCGATATTTTCGGCATTATCGGTCCAAACGGCGCTGGAAAAACGACTTTTTTCAATGTCTGCTCTGGAATCTATAAGCCGACCCACGGGAAAGTCTATTTTTGCGACCAGGATATCAGCAATATGTCCCAGGAGGCGATCAGTCACTTGGGGGTAGGCAGAACATTCCAAACGACACAGCTTTTTCAGTTTATGTCTGTTTTGGAGAATGTAAAGATCGGCTGCCATATGGGTACGAAGACGAATATGTTCGACGCGATTTTCCATACAAAGACGTATCGAGCGGACGAACAGTACGCGGAAGAAAAGTCTATGGAGACGCTGCGGAACGCGGGTCTGGAGCAATATGCGAATACGCTGGCGGGGAATCTGTCCTACGGTATCCAGCGCCGCGTGGAAATCGCCCGTTCCCTGGCGTCTAGTCCCAAGATCCTGATGCTGGATGAGCCGGCCGCTGGTATGAACCGGCTTGAAACCGACGCGCTGCGTGATTTTCTCAAGGAGCTCAACGCAAAAGGCCAGACGATTCTTCTGATCGAGCATGACATGAAATTCGTTATGAATTGCTGCAACCGGATCATGGTTCTGAATTTTGGCGAGAAGATCTGTGAGGGATCCCCCGAATTCGTCAGCGGCAACAAAGAGGTCCAGACGGCCTATTTCGGGTCAAGGACATTCGGAAAGGATGTTGAGGCGAATGCTGAAAATTGAGGATTTACGGGTGAACTACGGCTATATCCAGGCAATTGACGGCATCAGCTTTGAAGTTCCGGAAGGAAAGATCGTAACGCTGCTCGGCAATAACGGCGCCGGAAAGAGCACCACGCTGATGTCAATTTCCGGCTTGGTCGAAAAGGCCGGTGGGACGATTACCTTTGACGGCCAAAACATTACGCGGATGCGGCCAGAGAAGATCGTTCACCTTGGCATTGCCCACGTTCCGGAGGGGCGGCGGATTTTCCCGTCGCTGACTGTCTATGAAAATCTGGTCACAGGAACTCTGGGGAATAAAAAGCTGACCAAGAAGCGGCAGCAGGAGCTTCTGGAGGAACAGCTTGTGCTGTTTCCCAGACTGCGGGAACGGCTGAAGCAGGTGGGCGGGAGCCTGTCCGGCGGAGAACAGCAGATGCTTGCGATCGCCCGGGGGCTGATGATGGACCCCAAAATGATCATGCTGGACGAGCCTTCGCTCGGTCTTGCGCCGATCGTCGTGGAGGAAATATTCGATTTGATTGTCCGCATACGGGAAATGGGCAAGACCGTCCTCCTGATCGAGCAGAACGCCTCCATGGCGCTAGCGATTGCCGATTATGGGTATGTTCTCGTCAATGGGGTCATCCATATCGAAGGCTCCAGTAAGGAGCTGCTGGCCAATGACGAGGTCAAAAAGGCATACCTGGGGGCCTGATCCCGCCCTTTTTGCGGGAGCGCCCCACCGGAGCCTCCCATGGAATGACTGTACCGGATGCGCCGCATCCTGCGCTCCGGCGAAGAGAAAGCCTGAAAGATATCTAAGGCGCCTCTGAATCGATCGTCATGATGTACGGCGGATCTTTTCCGCTGGGAATGCGGACTGAAAATACAGGAAAGGATCCACGTGTTTTTCCCTTCCTTTTCCCACCGAAAAATCTCCCGCCGATTGCATCAGAGCTTTCCTAATTTAAGATGAAGGACGAAAATCATGTATGAATACTTGAAAACGATTCCGTTGATCGACACCCATGTACATAGGGTACATCCGGACCATGCTCCGGAATTTGGCAACATTGCCGGAGGGTATATCCCCGGACCGGACCAGGAGGCGCATTCCCGGCAGACGCTTCTCTACGGGATGATTATGGAGCGCCTGCGCCGGCTCTACGGAATGCCGGAGGGCACACCGTTCCAGGCGGTGGAAAAGGAGCGCCACCGGCGCTTCAACGAAGATCCCAAGGGCTATATGCGGGAACTGTATTCTCTGGATAACGTGGCAATGTATTGCTTTGAGATCGGCAGCCCTTTGCGAAAGAAAGCGTTTACCCAGGAGGAAGTCGCCTATTTCAACAGCGTCATTCCGCCGGAAAAACGGTGCTGCATTGTGCGGATCGAGCGCTCTGTGGACGAAACATTGGCACTCCATCTGCCCTATGACGCTTTTTTGGACCAGTTCCAGAAGGATCTCTGCGCACGGGTTGAAAAAGAGAATGCGATCGGGCTGAAATCTTCCATCGCTTATTATGGCGGCCTGAACTATAGCTTTGTCTCCGATACTGAGAGCAGGGCGGCATATGAGCGAATTCGTTCCGGAACCTTTACGCCGGAGGACGAGAAAAAGCTGTACGCCTATACGCTGATGCTGGCCGCGGAGATCGCGGTACGCTATGATATCCCGATCCAGATCCATACCGGCGTAGGCGGCGGCAGTTATTTGGACTTCAAAAATCTCGACCCCATGGGGTTGAAGGACTTCCTGTGGGACAGCCGGATCCTTAATCGTGTTAAGATCATCCTGCTGCACGGCGGGCATCCTTATGAAGCGAGCGCCAGCTTCCTGACGGCGGAATTCTCCAATGTGTACACAGATTGCAGCGGAACATTTTTCCTCAGTACGCTCAACGGCGCCAGCAGCTTTCGTACACTCCTGGAGCGCACGCCCCTGGACAAAGTGATGTACGGCTCGGATGGCGTTATGTTCCCAGAGACATCCTGGTTTGCCGCGGAGCATTTCCGGAAGATGATGGCCAAGGTCATGACGCAGCTAGTGGAGGAGGAGTTTCTTTCCGCTGGCCGCGCGGAGGAGATATGCCGGATGATTCTGTTCGAGAATGCGCGGAACTGCTACACGAAGCTGCGGCAGCGACTCCCGGACTTGGAGGAAGCCTTAGAGCTTCAAAAAGACAGGCGCCATCCAGCGGCCCCGGGGCATACCCCAGACCATCCTCGGACTGCGGAACTGCACAGGGCCGGAGCTGGAATATAAAGGAACGGAGAATGTCATATGGACCTGAAAATGAATGGACACGTGGCAGTAGTAGCCGGAGGCAGTACCGGAATTGGTTTTGCAACGGCGCTGACCTTTTTGGAAGAAGGCTGCAAAGTTGCGCTCTGTTCCCGCAGCAGGCAGAAGCTGGATGCTGCCTGTGAGGAACTGCGGGAACTCGGCTACCCGGATGTTTACACAGCGTCGGTGGATATGACGGATGAACACGCGGTAGACGCCTTTGCGGCCCAAACGGTGGAGAGGTACGGAACGATTCACTATTGGGTAAACGTAGTGGGCGGCAGTATGCCCCGGCCGTTGAATAAAGTGACATCCGAAGATTTTGACCGCGCTGTGGCGATGAATTTTAAGAGCGCTTTTTTCGGATGCCGGGCAGCCGCGCGATACATGAAACGGCAGAACTTTGGCGCGATTGTGAATGTAGGCTCCATGGCGGCCTGGAGACCCGCGGCGGGAAGAGCCCTGTACGGCTGCAATAAGGCGGCGCTGATCCAGATGACGAAAGCGTTCGCGGCAGAACTCTCTCCGTTTCACATCCGGGTCAACTCTGTTTCACCGGGGCTGGTTATGAGCGAAATGTCCCGTCCCTTTGTGCCGGAGGAGGGGACTGAGGCGTTCAGGGCCTTTTTTAAGGAGTACCTGATCAAACGGCCTGGCCAGGCGCGGGAGATCGGAGCGCCCATTGTGCTGCTTTGCTCCGATGCGTTTGGCTTCACTACCGCAACGGACATTCGGGCGGACGGAGGTGTGGATGCCGTCTATGAACTGCAGTGGGTTTATGAGAACCTGGATCTGCTTGGGGAATAGACAGCGGCGCGAAAAGTGCCGGAACAACAGAGGTAAGAAATGACTGAAAAATGGATTACAACCAAGTTAGGCGTGGCGGTATGCGCCATTTCCACCGCGATCCTGTGGGGGAGCGCATATCCCGGGATCAAGCTTGCCTATCAGGCGCTGGGGATCGGAAGTCAGGAGGTTTGGTCCCAGATACTGTTCGCGGGATGCAGATTCACCCTTGCAGGGATCATGACGCTTGCCCTGTCCTTCCTTAGCAAGAGACGGATCGCGCTTCCCACCGGAAAGGAATTCCGCTCTTTCCTGCTGCTGGGCTTTGTGATGACCTATCTGGCGTACCTGTTCTTTCATGTGGGCCTGGCCAATACCAGCGGTGTCCAGGGAGCGATCTGGGGCAGCTTGAGCACTTTTTCCACGATCCTTTTTTCTCATTTTCTTACCAGGGACGATCCGTTGACATTGACCAGGACGCTGGGATGTATTTTGGGCTTTTTGGGGATCCTCCTGCTGAATGGGGGCGGCGGCCCTTCGGGCTTTTCCCTTTCGGGTGAGGGCTGTCTTCTCCTCAATGCGGTGTGCTTTGGCCTTGGGTCGGTAATCAGCAAGCGGGTCTCCTATCAAAAGGATGCCGTTTTTGTCAGCGGCTATCAGCTCTTGCTGGGCGGCGCGGGACTGCTGGTTACAGGACTGCTGGGCGGCGGACGCTTTCCCCATGTGGATAGCAGCGGGATCCTCCTGATCCTCTACCTGGCGTTTGTCTCTGCCGGAGGATTCGCCCTGTGGACGAGCTTACTGAAATATAACCCTTCCAGCCGCGTGGTCATCTATCATTTTCTAACGCCGTTGTTTGGCGCGGTGTTTTCGGCAATGGCTCTGGGCGAGGACCTGTTTAACTTGCGCAACCTTGGCGCACTGGCGCTGGTTTGCCTTGGCGTTTCGGTGGCTGAGCGGGAACGGCAGGTGAAACCTGACGACAGGGCAAAACGATAAAATAGATCGTTTTCGATCTGCATATGAGCAGGAGGAAAAAACATGGAGCTTTCTCAAAGAGAGAAAAAAATCATTGAGATCTTGAAAAACCAAGTCACACCCGCGCTGGGCTGCACGGAGCCGGGAGCGGTTGCGCTGGCCGTATCACGGGCAAAGGAATTGCTGAAAGGGCCTGTCCTGCACGTCACGGTCAGCATCGACAAAAATGTACTGAAAAACGGCCTTGGCGTCGGCATTCCGGGTACGAAGGAGCGGGGCAACGCCTTTGCGGCTGCTCTCGCGGTAGCCTGTGGCGAATCGGATCTTGGACTGGAGGCCCTGAAGCATGTGGACCAGGAAGCCATTGCCAGGGCTGAGGAATACATGAAAAGCGGTGTGGTGACGGTAGCATACGACGCGGACGCGACGTGCCTGAAGATCACAGCGGTAGCCGAGGGAGCGGGCCATAGCGCAAAGGTTATCATCTATCGGAACCATTCCAACATTGCATTTGAGCAATACGACGATACGGTCCTGCTCGATGAGATGTCGAAAACCAACGGTGGGGTGAAGACAGCCGGCGCCCCGTCACTTCAGCAGCAGATCAAGGATTTTACCGTCCGTGAGATGATCGCTCTCGCAAAGACAATGCCGGAAGAGGCCCTGTCGTTCATGCAGGATGGGATCGACATGAACATGAAGATGGCGGAGGTAGGTCTCAGAGACGGGATCGGGATCGGAATTGGGAAATACATGATGCGCAAGGCCAACGGTACGGTAGAGGGCATGGCAAAGGCGTATACTGCAGCGGCATCAGAAGCGCGAATGGTGGGATGGCCGCTTTCCGTCATGAGCAGCGCTGGCAGCGGAAACCACGGCTTGACCGCGATTATTCCCATTAGCGTATATGGGCAGGCCCTGAAGATGAAGGATGCCGATATATGGCGTGCCGTGGCGTTCAGCCATATGATCACGATTTTCGTCAAATCTTACCTGGGCGCGCTCTCTCCCATCTGCGGCTGCGGCGTGGCCGCTGGCGTGGGCTGCGCCGCCGGGCTGACATTTCTCCGCGGCGGAACAGAGCATCAAATCGAAGCCTCGATCCTGAATATGATCGCTGGCCTGACCGGTATGCTCTGCGATGGCGCGAAGCTTGGCTGTGCCTATAAGCTGGCGGTGGCGGTAGACGCCGCGATTGATGCGTCGAATATGGCGCTGGCGAGGGTCCATATCCCGGGAGACAACGGGATCCTGTCCGAGTCGCCGGAGCAGTCCATCATCAATATGGCGAAGGTATCCGTACAGGGGATGGTCTCGACCGATCGTGTTATCGTCGATATCATGCAGGAAAAATGCTGAGATGCTTTCAGGTACATACCCTATCTGAAATATAGAGTGAAAAATGGAGGGATTTATGATGACAATGACGCAAAAGGAACGGATTCAGGCAGCACTGAGCCACAAGGAAGTCGATCGGGTACCCTTTGGGATGTGGTACCATATGCCCCATGTGGATCAGGACGCGGTTGCACTTGCGGAAGCGCAAATCCAAATGGCTCAGGACTATGATCTTGATTTTATAAAGATGATGCCATTTGGCAATTATCAAGCCGCGGATTACGGCTTGAGCTGTACCTATTACTGCACGCCGACCAAGGCGGTGTTTGAGAGAAAATTCGCCATTGAAACAGTGGAGGAATGGGGCAATGTCCACGAGCTGCCTGGCTGTTTCGGCAACCATGGCAAGACCCTGCTGGCGGCGCAACAAATTGCGCACCAACAAAAAAAGAAGGGACTGGAGATTCCCTTTGTCCAGACGGTTTTCAGTCCGCTTACAATCGCCAAGAAGCTTGCGGGCGATCGGATTTTTGACGATATGCGAAAAGAACCCGCGCTGCTCCATCATGCGCTTTCCGAGATCGCGAAAACCTGTGTCAATTTTATGAAAGAGAATATCGACGTGGGCGTATCCGGATTTTTCTTTGCCACACAATGTGCTACCTACGATCTGATGACGGAGGACGAGTACCGTGAATTCGGCATGAAATATGATCTTCAGGTCCTGAACGCAGTCAAAGACGCTACATATTTTAACATTGTCCATATCCATGGGGATCACGCAATGTTTGATCTGCTTTCTTCCTATCCGGTCGATGCAGTCAACTGGCATGACCGCTGGGTCGCGCCGAATCTGGCGGAAGCCAGGAAGCGAACTGATAAGTGCCTTATGGGCGGCATCAACGAGGGATGGCTCCATACCGCCTCCCTGCCGGAGATCAGGGCCCATGTGGAGCAGGCGCTTCAGATGGCAGGGAGAACCGGATTCATCCTTACGCCGGGTTGCTGCGCCTCGATGGAGACGCCGAAAGAAAATATACTTGCGGTCCGGGACGCGCTGAAAGCACTCTGCGCCGACACGTCCGTTTTCGCATAAGTTTTTCTTCCCCTTCCGGGCCGGGAACGCTGTGCGGTGTATTCAGGTGCATGGCCTTTCGTAATTTAGTCCTATTTTGCTCAGGAGCGCAGGCCAATTCCTCTAGCGGAGGCAATGTCGTGGTACTTGTTTCTACGGTCGCGGCAGTTATTGACCCAGGTAATCATCATCACCCCGGATAAGGAACATGAATACCGGCGGGTCTGTGAGAAGTGCCCCCAAAGAGTTAGACAATATTTTCAATTAAAAATTGTTCAAGCTACCGAAAGGGCTTGTTGCCTGCGAACTGCGGGCGGCAAGCCCTTTAACTTTATTTTGATGCGACGGTTGTTATAGTAATCCAAATGTTCAATATACACATCACAGAGGCTTGGTAGTAGTCACGAGATGGGTCAGGCTCAAATATGCTGCCATGAATCTGAAAAAGCTGGCGAATTGGAGTTGGAACAACGCCTCTTTTTCCCGGATTTTGCTTGTCTTTTCCAAAATTAACAGAAGAACCCCTGTTTTCGCATCATGAAAACAGGGGTTTTTTGACAATCTGCGTTTTCGGGCGGCCCCTTGTGGGACCGCCTAAAAACCGCGTATCGTTCCATTGCTCCTCCTCTCCGAAACGAGGCGCGCGCAAGTCGCCTGTTCGCTTGCAAGCGCGCTCACGACGGCTTTGCTGCTCTGCTACCCCATTTCGGTTCCGCGTTTGCGGCGCAGAAGTTCAAATCGATATCCCCGATTGCCGACAATATCTTTTTGATTGTGGTTATACAAACTTTTTAGCACTCAAACCAAGGCTTTGGGTGCTTTTCCTATGTTTTCTAACCTTCCGGCCCGGTTCGCGGCGGTTGCGCGCGGACGCGTTTCTAATTCGCGGGTATTTTTCCTCCGCCCAAATGGATTTCCCTTTGACACCCGTCCGTTCCTGTGGTACAATGGGAAAAGTTTTGGGAAAGGGGGGCTTGCCATGCTTCCGGAGGGATTTTTGACGCGGATGGAGGGCCAGCTTGGGCCGGAGTATCCCGCGTTCCTGGCAAGCCTGGAACGGCCGCGGGCGGTGGCCCTGCGGCTCCATCCCCGCAAGAGGCCCGACGCCAAAGTGCCCTTTCTGGGGCAAAGGGTGCCCTGGGAGCCGCTGGGATATTATTATGACCCCCAGGAGAGGCCGGGGCTGCACCCTTATCACGACGCGGGCGTATACTATTTACAGGAGGCCAGCGCCATGGCGCCCGTGGCGCTGCTGGATCCTCGGCCCGGCGAGCGGATCCTGGACCTCTGCGCCGCGCCCGGCGGGAAGGCCACCCAGATCGCCGGACGGATGGCCGGACGGGGGCTTTTGGTCGCCAACGAGATACAGCCCAAGCGGGCTGCGATTCTCAGCCAAAATATAGAACGGATGGGCGTGGCCAACGCCCTGGTCACCAATGAGACGCCCCAGCGGCTGGCCCGTCGGTTCCCCGGCTATTTCCACCGGGTGCTGGTGGACGCCCCCTGCTCCGGGGAGGGGATGTTCCGGAAGGAAGCGGCGGCGGTGACGGATTGGAGCCTGGAAACGGTCGCCCTCTGCGCCCAGCGGCAGCGGGAAATCTTGGAGCAGGCCGCGGAAATGGTCCGCCCCGGCGGGCGGCTGGTCTACTCCACCTGCACCTTTTCTGTGGAGGAGGACGAGGATGTGGCGGCCTGGTTTTTGGCGACCCATCCGGACTTCGCCCCGGCGGAAATACGCGCGCCCTGGTTCACCCCCGGGCCTCCGGGGACTTGCCGGCTGTGGCCCCACAAGCTGCTGGGAGAGGGGCACTTTGCCGCCGTATTCACCAGGGACGGCGTCCCGGAGGACCCGCCGGCTCCCGCCGGAGGGCCCCCGCCCAGGGAGTGGACCCCGTTTGCCCAGGAGACGGGGATCAGTCTGCCGCCGGGAAAGGCGGTCCGCTTCGGCCGGACCCTGTTCTGGGCGCCGCCGGAAACGCCGGACATCGCCGGACTCAAGATCGCCCGCCCGGGGCTGGAGCTGGGGCAGGCGCTGCCGGGGCGGTTTCTCCCCGCCCACGCCCTGGCGCTGTGGCAGCCGGAGGGCGCGCGGACCCTCTCTCTCCCCGCCGGAAGCGCAGAGGCGGCCGCCTATCTCCACGGAGATGTGCTCCCATCCCCGGATCGGGGCTGGGTGCTGGTAGCCGTGGACGGCGCCGGACTGGGCTGGGCCAAGGGAGACGGGACCTGGCTGAAAAATCACTATCCGAAGGGCCTTCGTCGATAAATTTTTTACTTTACATAATTAACTCCGTGTGTTATAATGTCTCCGCGCGACTGACATTCCATTTTCTGAAAAACATCATCAAGGAGAGGATCATCCTTGGCAAGATATGAAATCTGCGGCGGAACTCCCCTTTCCGGGACCGTCACCATCAGCGGCGCGAAGAACGCGGCGGTGGCCATTCTTCCGGCGGCGCTGCTGGTCAGCGGAAAGTGCCGGATCGAGAATGTGCCCGACATCTCCGACGTTCGGGTGCTGCTGGATATCCTGACCGGCATGGGCGCCCAAATCGCCTGGGAGCCGGGAAACATCGTTGAGATCGACTGTACCGCCGTTGACTGCACCCGCCCCGACCCGGAGCTGGTGCGGCAAATGCGGGCCAGCTACTATTTAATGGGCGCGCTGCTGGGCCGCTTTGGCAGGGCCCATGTGGCTCTTCCGGGAGGCTGCAACTTTGCCTCCCGGCCCATCGACCAGCACATCAAGGGCTTCCTGGCCCTGGGGGCCGACGTGGACGAGACGGATGACTACGTGGCCCTGGAGCCGGGCCCCGAGGGCCTGCGGGGCGGCCGGGTGAGCCTGGACGTGGTCAGCGTGGGCGCCACCGTGAACATCATGCTGGCGGCGGTGCTGCTGCCGGGCCTGACCGTCATTGAGAACGCCGCCAAGGAGCCCCACATCGTGGACCTGGCCAACTTCCTAAACACCATGGGGGCCAACATCTCCGGCGCGGGGACCGACACGGTGAAGATCCGGGGCGTCTCCTCCCTCCGGGGCGGAAGCTACGCCATCATCCCCGATCAGATCGAGGCCGGGACCTATCTGGCGGCGGCCACCGCCACCGGCGGAAATGTGCTGATCCGCAACGTGATCCCCAAGCATCTGGAGTGCATCACCACCAAGCTCCGGGAGATGGGGGTCCGCATCATCAATTACGACGACGCGGTGCGGGTCCAGTCCACGGGCCGCCTGCGCTGCACCACGGTGAAGACCCGGCCCTACCCCGGGTTCCCCACGGATATGCAGGCGCAGATCTGCGTGTGTATGTCCCTGGCGGCGGGGATCAGCCGCCTGACGGAGAGCGTTTACGAGACCCGTTTCTTCGGCTACTGCGCGGAGCTGGAGAGCATGGGGGCCGATATTCTCATCAGCGGCAAGACCGCCACAGTCACCGGCCGGGAGAAGCTCCACGGGGCCCTGGTCCACGCCCACGATCTGCGGGCCGGCGCGGCGCTGGTCATCGCGGGCCTAGCCGCCGAGGGGACCACCATCGTGGAGGACGTACATTACATCGAGCGGGGCTATGAGAGCATCGTCGCCAAGCTCACCAGCCTTGGCGCGAATATCCGACGGATCGAGGAAGTTTAATCACCGGGGCCCCCATGGGCCCCGTACAAATGGAGAGAACGAAACACATGGACTTTGCGGAACAATCCACCTGCTACTCCTATTTCATGATCTGTAGTGAAGGGCAGATCGAAGAAGGGATCGGTTTCGTAGCTGCGGAGGGCGGCGGCTTCGATCCCGACGAAATCACCAACCGCCTGGGCATCCAGCCGGTTCACACCAGGAAGCTGGGCGAGCCCGGGGACACGGGCTGCGGGACCTGCGCTTTTTCCGAATGGGCCGCCTGCCGGCAGACCGCCCCGGCCATGGACGCCGGCAGCCAATGCGCCGGTATCGTCCAGGCCCTCGCCCCCCACATTCCCACCCTGCGGGAGATCAAGAGCGAGTACAACGTGCGCTATTACCTGATGGTCGTACCCCATATTTACAGCGAGATCGCGCCTACGCTGGACTTTGACAACGAAGTGATCCGCTTCTGCCACGAGACGGAGACGCAGATCAGCGTGGACTTATACATATACGATCGGGATTGAGGAAAAGCGGCTGCCGTAAAATGCGGATTTCTTCTGAAAAGTTAAAAAACCGGATGGAAAGTGGGGGAAATGCCCGATTTCCAGCCGGTTTTTATTTGGTCTGTTTTGAACGCTGAAAACCAGGCGCGAAGCCGTCACGCCCTGCCTTTGGACGAAAAGAAGTCCTCCCGGCGGGCGGCCATTTCCACGACCCGCCACGTCTCGCCGAGCAGTTCGCAGGTCTCCGGTTCCGCCGGGACCTCCCGGAACCCGGCGGCCCGGTAACAGCGAAGGGCGGGCGGATTGTTCTCAAAGACGCCGATGGTCACCCGTTCCGCCCTGCAGATCCGAAAGGCGTACTCCAGGGCCAGCCGAAGCATTTCCCGGCCCACGCCCCGGCCCCGCCTCTCCGGGTCCACGATGACAAAGCCTGCCCGCAAGACCCGCCGGTCCCCGCCCACATACCGCAGAATGAAGTGGCCCAGGGGCCGGCCGTCTTCACAGGCCGTCATGGGGTAGAAATTGTCCGCCTCCGGGCAGTCGCCGTTGTGGTCAAAGTATTTTTCGTTCATCTCCCGGGCCGTGATGGGATAGGAAGGATAGCGGTCCGACGTCCATTTTCGGAAGGCGCGCTCGTCCCGGCACCAGGAGAGGATGGTTTCCGCGTCCGCCGCCTTATAGGGCCTTAAGTACATTTCTTGCCTCCTGATCTCCTTAGAAAAGCGCCCCGGCGTTTCCCGGGGCGCACGCTTTTCTCTTTACACCGCCCGGGTCCACTCGGTCACCAGGAAGCCAGGCAGCATCCACACCAGCTCGTAGAGCAGCATATTCACCGGCGTTAGGAGCTGGGACGCGCCCAGCACCGCCAGGATCATCATCATCACCAGGCCCACGATGCCGCCCAGCATATGGACGACTACGCCCAATAGGGAGGCCCGCCGGAGGCTCCTGGCTCCCGTGACGGCAAAGGCCCTGGGCGCGAGCCCCTCCTGGGTGGTCAGGGCGGCGGCCACGCAGTCCGGGTCCGGCCGGCGGCTCGCCAGGGCCAGCCGTTCCTTCCGGTCCGGGAAGGCCATCCGCTTGGGGTTGACGCCGAAGCGGCTCCTGAGGAAGCTGGCCGTCAGCATAAAGTCGCCCGTGACCAGCGTGGGGGTCAGGCTCCGGTAGGAGCAGAGGGTGGTCAAGCCCGCCGCGGCCTCGGAGACCTTCTCGCAGTTCACGGCAAACAGGCCGCACAGCTCCCCGTCCACCGCCACGTACACCGCCTGGTTGACCCGGGTCCCATCGGGGACCTCCACGCCCATGTTCCGCATGAAGGACAGCGCGCCCACCAGCACGGGTTCGCCGTTGACCTCGCCGCCAACGCCGCCGTCATAGCTGGTCAGGTTCACGGTATCGTAGTGCCTGCCGTTCCGGCTGTCCAGAAGTTGATCGAACAAGGGCGCCAGCCCGCTGCCGTCGGCGTCGATGACGGAGGCGGCGTAGGCCACCACCTGGTCCGGGTCCCTGGCGCCGTAGAACTTTACCCCGTTGAGCTTGGTGGCCCGGCCGGGGAAGAGATCGGAGTAGGTCAGGGGGAAAACGGCCTTTCCCTTTAGGGCCTTGACCCCCCGCCAGCCGCACAGGACCGTGCCCAGCCGGTGGAACCGGCGCTCCAGAATGGCCATGGGCCGGGTCTGGCAGATAAAGGCCGAGGCGGGCACCGCCGCCAGCAGCGACACGGACACCACCTGGATCCCCAGGGACACCCCATGGAGGAAGCCCGCCGTGACGCCGGCGGCGATGGCGCACAGCAGCGCCACCAGAGCGTAGATATTCAGCACCTTTTCGGGCGTGGAAGTCTCGGTGTAGTGGTCCATGAAGTCCTCCACCTGGCCCTCGGCGGTGAGGAGGCCCTTCTTGCCCTCGTAGTAATCCGGCTGGCAGACCACGCTGTCCAGACGGATGGCCTTCCGCATGGTGTCCATCTGCCCCATCTCCGTATTCCGGCGGTGGATCTCCGCCCAGAGGGCCATGGTCACTTGCAGGCCAAAGGCGGCGCAGCAGGGCACCCGCAGCTCTTGGAGGCCCAAAATGGCGTCTGCGCAGCAGGCGATGAAGGTGAAAGCCAGCATGGTATTGAGGTTGAACCGGCCCCGGAACAGCTCCCCCAGCCCGTCGATCATTTGAAAGCTGCCCAGCAGGGCGGAGATCAGCAGGGCCAGGAACTGGCCGTAGACCATGAGCTTCATCCGGTTTTCCGGCACCATGTCCAGGGCGTACAGCGCGGTGGAGGCCACCGACACCGCCAGCACCACAAAGCTCAGAAACAGCATGATCTGTAGACGGCCCAGCCCCATTTCGCTGAGCTCATAATACCGCTTCTCCGGCCCGGCGATGAGCTTCCGCTTCAGCTCTCCCAGCCGGGACTTGGGCCGGAAGGTGATGGGCTCCGGGGGGATGTAGGTGCCGATGGGCTCCTCGTACTCCGGCTCCCAGCCCTTGGAGAAGGGCTCCACCTTGGGTTCCGGGGGCGGGGGCATCTCCCGGTAGCTGTCCTCCACCGGGGGCATGGCCTCCCGGACCTGGGACAGCGCGTCCACCCGGATGGTGTCGTCCGTCATCTCCGGCTCCACGGGCGGCTCCGCAGGCGGTTCCTCGGGCTCCCCGGGCAGCACCCGGGTGGGCTCCGCCGGCGCCTCCTCCGCGGGGGCCTCGGGCTCCGCCGGGGGCTCCGGTTCTTCCGGCTCCAGCACAGGCTCCGGGACCTCGACCGGCTCCGGCGCGCGCTCCGGTTCCGGCTCCGGGACCGTGGGAGGCTCCCCGGTCCCGAACTCCCGCATGATGTCCTCCAGATCAAACTGTTGGGACTCGTCTTTCTCGTTCATGGAATCATCTCCTATTCTCCCAGCCGCTGGCGCACCGCTTCATAGAGCAGCACCGACGCGGCGGCGGCGGCGTTCAGCGACGTGATCCGCCCCTTCAAGGGGATGTGGACCATCCCATCGCAACGGCTCCGGACCAGGCGGCTCATACCCTCTCCTTCCGAGCCGATGACGATGGCCGCCGGACCCTTCAGATCCGCGTGATACATGGGGACGGACCCCTCCGCGGCGGTGCCGAAGACCCAGACGCCCTTTTCCTTCAAGGTTTCGATGGCGGCGGCCAGGTTGGTCACCCGGGCCACCTTCATATACTCCACCGCCCCGGCGGAGGTCTTGGCCACCGTGGCGGTGAGGCCCACGCTCCTTCGCTTGGGGATAACGACCCCATGGGCCCCGGCGCACTCGGCGCAGCGCAGGATGGCTCCCAGATTGTGGGGATCCGACAGCCCGTCGCATACCACGATCAGGGGCGCCTCCCCCCGGTCCCGGGCCGTCTGCAAAATATCCTCGATGGAGGCGTATTCCCGGGCGGCGACCTGGGCGATAATGCCCTGGTGGGCGTGGGTCACGCTCATGGCGTCCAGCTTCCGCCGGTCTACCGGGACCACCACCGCCCCGGCGTCCCTTGCCAGGGCCGCCAGACGTTGCAGCGCCGCGTCGGTGTCCCCGGCGGCGATCAGCACTTTATCCATGGGCCTGCCGCTCTTGATGGCCTCGGCCACCGCGTTGCGGCCCTCCAAAATATCCTCGGGTTCCTCCCGGGGCGGCTCCCGCCGCCGGTCACGCATACGCCTCATCTCCGTTTTTCTTTCGCTGTTCTTTATTATAACAGATTTTCCCCCCAGGGACAACTGGTTTTTTCGTCCCAGGGGGAAATTAACAGAAAATTCACCGGCTTTTTCCGAATCATTCATTGCGCCGTGTGCAAAAATGTGGTATGATAGGGGAAAATCCGAATATCCTGCCAAGGAGGCATTTCCATGGATCAGAATCGACAGCCCCCCAAGGACAACAAGCCTGACGATAAGCGCCCAAAGAGCAGTCTGTGGGTCGCCCTGATCGTCACCGTGGTACTGGTGCTGTTCATCAGCTCCGTTGTCAACGCTGTGATCAACAGTCAATATACCAAAACCACCTACACCGAATTTCTCCAGGCCAAGAACGATGACCAGCTTGCCGAGGTGGAGATCCGGGTGGACCGGATCGTCTACCTGACCAAGGCCGAGGCCGCCAAGCCCGCCGCGGAGCAGCGGGCCTGCTTCACCGGCCTGCCCAGCGGCAGCACCATGGCCCTGGCGGAGGAGCTGAACGCCATGGGCGTGAAGGTGGACCAGCAGATCGTGGAGGACAACTCCGGCATCATTCTGGTGCTCTACTACGTGCTGATGATCGCCCTGATCTTCGGCATGATGCGGATGCTCACCCGCCGCCTCAGCGGCGACGGCCTCATGGGCGGCTTCGGTTCCAGCAAGGCCAAGGTCTATATGGAGAAACGGACCGGCGTCACCTTCCGGGACGTGGCCGGCCAGGACGAGGCCAAGGAATCCCTCCAGGAGATCATCGATTTCCTCCACAACCCCCAGAAATACACCGACATCGGCGCCAAGCTGCCCAAGGGCGTGCTGCTGGTGGGTTCCCCCGGCACCGGCAAGACCCTGCTTGCCAAGGCGGTGGCCGGGGAGGCCAACGTGCCCTTCTTCTCCATCTCCGGCTCCGATTTTGTGGAGATGTTCGTAGGCGTGGGCGCCAGCCGGGTGCGGGATCTGTTTGAGCAGGCCGCCAAGGTGGCCCCCTGCATCATTTTCATTGATGAGATCGACGCTGTGGGCCGCTCCCGGGACGCCCGGTTCGGCGGCAACACCGAGCAGGAGCAGACCCTGAACCAGCTGCTAGGCGAAATCGACGGCTTCGACTCCTCCAAGGGCGTGGTGTGCCTGGCCGCCACCAACCGGCCGGAAATTTTGGACAAGGCCCTCCTCCGCCCTGGCCGCTTTGACCGGCGGATCATCGTGGACCGGCCCAATCTCCAGGGTCGTCTGGACACCCTGAAGGTCCACACCCGGAAGATCCGCCTGGCGGAGGACGTGGACCTGCGGAAGATCGCCCAGGCCACCGCCGGCGCCGTGGGCGCGGACCTGGCCAACCTGGTCAACGAGGCCGCCCTTCGTGCGGTCCGGAAGGGCCGTCAGACCGTGAACCAGGAGGACCTGATGGTCTCCTTCGAGACGGTCATCGCCGGCACGGAGAAGAAGAATTCCGTTCTCACCGACACGGAAAAGCGGCTGGTGGCCTATCACGAGGTGGGCCACGCCCTGGTGGCCGCCCTGGAAAAGCACTCCCAGCCCGTGTCCAAGATCACCATCGTGCCCCACACCACCGGCTCTTTGGGCTATACCATGCAGATGCCGGAGGAGGAAAAGTACCTTCAGACCAGCGAGGAGCTGATGATCGAGCTGCGGACCCTGGTGGCCGGACGGGCGGCGGAGCAGGTGGTCTTCGGCGTCAAGACCACCGGCGCGGCCAACGACATTCAGCGGGCCACCGCTCTGGCCCGGAACATGATCGCTCAGTACGGCATGGACGACAAGCTGGGCCTGATGGCCCCCTCCAGCGTCAGCAACCCCTATCTGGAAGGCCAGAGCTACATGGACTGCTCCCAGGAGACCGCCGCTCTGGTGGACCGGGAGGCCCAGACGCTGCTGCAAACCTGCTATGAAGAGGCCAAGGCCATTCTTCTGGCCCACCGCCCCCTGCTGGACGAGATCGCCAACTTCCTTCTGGTCAAGGAGACCATCACCGGCGACGAGTTCATGGCCTATGTCAACGCCGAATCCAAGCAGCTCCCGGAGGGGACGGAAGATAACGGCGGCCAGCAGGTGGAGGAATAAACGATGCCCATCGCCCTTTGCCTATGGATCGTGAGCGTTCTTTTCGGCGGCCTGTCGGCGGTAGCTGCGGTCAGTCAGATGAAAACGGAGAAGGGGCCCTTTCCCGCCGTTTGGATGCTCGCCGGTTCCGCGCTCCTGATCGCCGCCGCTGCCTGCGGCATTGCGAAGCAGTCCTATGATTTTCTCCTGGCTCTGCTCGGATGCGTGAGCATCTGCGCCGCCGCCATTGCCAACGGCCTAAAAAGCGGCAATTTTCACATTCAGCACCATATTATACGAATTACCCTGTCCCTCCTGCTGATCATCGGCTTCTTTCTTTTTTGAAGAAGGGCACGCAGGCATAACAGGCAAAGATCAGGCGCGGCCATGAGCCGCGCCTTTCCTTATAATATGAGCGACAAGATAGGCAATCATCGTCAAAAAGACAACGATTGCAAGATGAAAAAGCATACTAATGCCAAAAAGCGCCCGATATTCGCCTTCGATTAGAATGTCCGGCATCGCTACTATGCTAATGATTACAGAAATGATTGTTGAAATGAACGGCGCTGTCCACAGAAGTTTTCTCTTAACTAAGAAGATTAGAACAACAGTAAAAACAGGTATTATGCCAAACAACGATATATTCCACCAGTCCATTTTTACCTCCAACATCCTATTTTTTGATGGGTTTGAATAAAGTATCTCACGCTTTCCACCTCTTTACCAGGCTCACAATCCCGTAGACCAGCCAGGCCAGGGCCGCGCCCAGGGACAAGACGGCGAAAAATACCAGCACGATCAGCCCCGCCAGCGCATTCCCCGAAATATCCCCGAAGGAATAGGTGCCAAAAAGGCCCACATAGGTCCCGGCTCCATACAAAAAACCCAAAATAAGCAGGTACAGCGGAATACATTTGACAGCGGCCCGCTTGGCCTTCCAGCAGAACGCCAACTGGAGGCCAAACACCAGCGCCACCCCCAAAATCAAAGCAGCGACATTCATTTTCTTTTCCTCCCCCCAAAGGCGCTTTTCTCTTTTATACACCAAAAACAGGAAAAAATCAACCCCCAAATCGCCCCTTGCCCCAAGAGCAAGGCCCAGCGTGGCGGCTATGCTGAAAATAAAACAGGAATGCCGGTTGGATCTCCCCAACCGGCATTTTTCTTTTCCTTTGATCAAACGCGAAAAAAATCTCCGTTTTTCGGTAAAATAAAAGGGACCCGCGATTTTCCTATTCTATTATAATAAGGAGAGAAATACGATGTCCCAAATTATGACGATCACCGCCGAAACGCTGGCTTCTTTTCGCGACCATCTGGTTTTTGAGGAAAAGTCCGAGTTCACCATCAACAAATACCTCCGGGACGCCGCCGGATTCGCGGCGTTTCTGGGGGGACAGGCCCTGAGTAAGGAGCGGGTGCTGGCTTATAAGGCCCATCTTATGGCTTGCGGCGGGTATCTGGATTCCAGCGTCAATTCCATCTTGTCTTCCATCCGGGCGCTGCTCCAATTCCTCGGCCGAGGGGAGTGCGCCGTGAAGAATCTCCGTATCCAGGAAATGCCCTTCAACCCCGAGGAAAAATGCTTGACCCAGGAGGAATTTGAGCGCCTGCTGGAGGCCGCCAAGGGGGACCGGCGGCTGTATTTGCTGCTGCTGGTGATCTTCTCCACCGGTATCCGGGTATCGGAGCTGAAATATTTTACTGTGGAGTCCTTCCGTTCCAAGCTGGACTCTGTAAGGGTCATGGTGCGCTGCAAAAAGAAAAACCGCCGGGTGCTGGTGTCCGACGGATTGAAGGAAATGCTCATCGCCTATATTCGGGAGAAGGGCATCACCTCCGGCCCCATTTTCCGCACCAAAAGTGGGAAGCCCCTGGACCGGAGCAACATCTGGAAGCAGATGAAGGGTCTCTGCGCCAGCGCCCAGGTGGCCCCGGGGAAGGTGTTCCCCCATAATCTGCGGAAGCTGTTCGCCCGGACCTTTTACGAGGCAACTCATGACATCGTTCAGCTGGCCGCTCTTCTCGGCCACAGCAGCATCAACACGACGAAGATCTATGTCAAGACCACAGAAGAAGAGGTCCGCGCTCGGGTGGAGATGGTGGTGGCTCCACGGTTTTTCGCGAAAATAAAAAACGCCACATTATCTGCATAATGTAGCGTCTGCTCCCACGACATTATCTGCATAATGTGGTGAATACATAGCTTCGCGGCACGCGGCAGCCTATGCTGTCGCATATTATAACATTTG
>CANQQO010000007.1 GCA_947625965.1 uncultured Oscillospiraceae bacterium | reverse complement strand
CCCTACAAGCGCAACCCCATGCGCTCCGAGCGGATCTGCGCCCTGGCCCGGTATGTGATCTGCGACAGCCTGAACCCCGCCTTCACCGCCGGCACCCAGTGGATGGAGCGGACTCTGGACGACTCCGCCAACAAGCGGATCGCGGTGAGCGAGGCGTTTCTGGCGGTGGACGCGATTTTGAATCTATATATGAATGTGTCGGCGAACCTGGTGGTCTACGAGCAGGTGATCCGCCGCCGGGTGATGGAGAAGCTGCCCTTCATGGCCACAGAAAACATCCTGATGGAGTCCGTGAAGCGGGGCGGCAACCGGCAGGAGCTCCACGAGGCCCTGCGGGTCCACTCCCACGCCGCCGCGGCCAAGGTCAAGCTGGAGGGCGGCCGAAACGACCTGATCGACCGGATCGCCGCCGACCCCCGGTTCCCCCTGACCCGGGAGGAGATCGAGGGGACCCTGAACCCCGCCGCCTTCATCGGCCGCTGTCCCAGCCAGGTCACGGCGTTTCTGCGGACCGTGGCCCTGCCCATGGCGGAAAAATACGGGAAGGAGTCCCTGGAGGCCCAGGTCACGCTCTGAGCTTTTGATCCGCGAGATCATCACTTTTGAATTCTTTCCTCGCCTGTGCATCCCCAAGCCGCGAACGGGGCAGTTTGGGGAGCCGGCGAGGAAACGCATCTGTTTTTGAAAAAAGGAGAGCGCAAATGGAATATATTCGCATCACCAATGGCGATCTGGACGGACTGAAAGGGCTTCACACCGGTTACAAACAGGAGATCGGGGAAGAAGCGCCTACGGATGAGAACTTTGACAGCCTCTCTGAGGCGATTCAAAAGGGGCAGATCCTCTTTTACGGGTGTATTGACGCGGGCAGGCTGATCGCCTGCTGTTCCATCACGCCAACCTATTCCACATTTCACTACCAAACGGGAGGCGTGTTTGAGGATTTCTACATTGTTCCGGAATATCGGCACAGGGGAATCGCTCGACAGTTAGTCAGATTTGCCTATCAAGAAAGCGGTGTGGGTTCTCTCACAGTCGGATGCGCGGATTGCGACATGAAAATGTATCAGTCATTGGGCTTTACGATCCCGCTGGGAAATTTACTCGCATTTGAAGGTCAGCTTCCCATTTGCCGGGGAGATACACAGGTCAGCGAGCCGCTCTGAGCCAGCCTCCTAAACGTCTGGCGTATTTCATGAAAAGCCGGTGATTTTATGGGCGATCCGCCATAAAATCACCGGCTTTTGTATCCTTTCCCCGTCAGCCCAAGGCTTCCGGCGGCAAGGGAGATCCGCCCGGCCCCGGGTCATTGCTTTTGGCAGCCGTCCCGAATGGCTTTCAAAATCGCCTTGCCGTACTTCTTCACCTTGTACTCCCCCACCCCGTTGACTTGAAGAAGCTCTTCCTCCGTGGCGGGGAGCTTTTCGGCCATATCCTCCAGGGCGGCGTTGGTGAAGACCAGGAAGGGCGGGACCTTCTCCTCCTTGGCCAGCTCCCGCCGGAGCGCTTTCAGCGCCTCCTGCACCGCGTCCCGCTCCGGTCCGTCAGTCCGGCGGAGGGTCACGGCCTGACCGTAAAACAGCACCCGGTCCGCGTCCGGCGACAGCAGCACCGCGCCCTCCGGGTCCATCAGCAGATAATCCTGGGCGATCAGGGCCTGCAAAACCGCCTCCACCTCTCCCCGGGGCGTCCCCGACAGCGCGCCGGAAAGAGTGCCAAAGCCCGCCTTTTGGTAGGACTTGCCCAGCAGCAGGTCCACCGCGTCGCTCCCGGAGCCGGGATGGCCCCGCCGGTCCTCCAACCGCTGGACCGCCGTCAAAAGCATCCGGGCGGGGACGGTCACGTCCCGGGCTTGGGGTTTGGCGGGCTTTGCCGGGGCGGGGACTGGCGCCGCCTCCAGGGGCAATTCCGGGGCTGGGTCCCAGTCTGCCTTGGCGGGCCGGTCCTTCTTCCGGGTCTTCGCCCGCTTTTCAGGCCGGGGGCCGGCCTCCTCCGCCTCCCAGATCTCCCGGCGGGGGTCACAGTTTCCGCAGTTGCCGCAGCGGATGGGATGGGTCTGGCCAAAATAGTCCAAAATGGCACCCCGGAGACACTGGCCCGTGGTGGAGTAGTCGATCATGGTCTGCAAACGGTCCATGTTCTGCCAATAGAGCCGCTCCCGCTCCTGGGGCGGCAGCTCCTCATTCTCCCCGCCCTTTCTGATCAAAAACTTGGCGGTCATAATATCCTGGGGCGAATAGAGCAGCACGCAGTCCGCCGCCGTCCCATCCCGGCCGGCACGGCCAGCCTCCTGGTAGTAGGCTTCCAGGCTCTTGGGCATATTGTAGTGGATGACAAAGGACACATTAGACTTGTCGATGCCCATGCCAAAGGCATTGGTGGCCACCATCACCGTCCGCCGGTCGTAGGCGAAGTCCTCCTGGTTCTCCCGGCGCTCCTCCTCGGATAAGCCGGCGTGGTAGCGGGTGGCGGAGACGCCCCGGTCCAGGAGGCCCTGGCAGACCCTCTCCGTCTCCCTCCGGGTGGCGCAGTAGACGATGCCGCTTTTCCCGGCGAAGGCGTTCAGCAGCGCTTCCAGGGCCGCCATCTTATTTTGCGGGTGGAGGACCGCGTAGTGCAGGTTGGGCCGGTCGAAGCCCGTCGCCACCCGCGCCGGGTTCTGTAGGCCCAGAAGCTGCTCCACATCCCGCCTCACCCGCTCCGTGGCGGTGGCGGTAAAGGCGGCCACCGGGGGCCGCTCGGGCAGCCGCCCCAGAAACTCCGGGATCCGCAGATAGTCCGGCCGGAAATCCTGGCCCCACTGGCTGATACAGTGCGCCTCGTCCACCGCGACCAGGCTCACAGATATGTCCAGAATGGCCCCCAGAAATCCGTCCGTCAGCAGCCGCTCCGGCGCGACGTAGATCAGCCGGTAGCGTCCCTGGCGGATATTGCGGTACACCAACCGGATCTGTTCCATCGTCAGGGAGGAATTGACATAGGCCGCCGGGATGCCGGCGGTTTTCAGCGCCGCCACCTGGTCCTTCATTAAACTGATCAGGGGAGAGATCACCAGGCTCACCCCCGGCAGCAGCAGCGCCGGAAGCTGGTAGCAGATGCTCTTACCCCCGCCGGTGGGCATGATGCCGAACACGTCCCGCCCCGCGAGCAGAGCGTCGATCAGCTCCTCCTGCCCTGGGCGAAAAGAATCGTAGCCAAAATAGGTCTTCAGCGCCTCCAGCTTTTCCACGAAGATCCCCCCTTTTTTATTATAATACGCGTCACTGGAAAAAACAAGCTCCGCCTCCCGAGGGAGGCGGAGAACTTCTGATCTGAGGGCGCAGACGGTCTTCCTACCGTTCCCGGCAGGTGAAATAGAGGATCTGCCTTTCCTTCGCCAGCTCCTCCAGAAGGGACATGGCGGCGGAAAACCGGGCATCGTCAAAGCGGACCAGAGGATCGTCCAGGATCAGGGGCGCATGGGGCGTCAAAGCGCCGGCCACCGCCAGGCGCAGGGCCAAGTAGAGCTGATCCGCCGTGCCGTCGCTGCGCCACAGGGGATCGTGCAGCGTGTCCTCCCCCAGGGCGCCGGACTGGACGGAGAGGTCCTCCCCCAGGGTCAGCCGGTCGTACCGGCCCATCGTGAGCTGGGCAAAATAAACGCGGGCTTGTTCCGCGATCTGGGGCGCGAACCGGCGCTGAAGCTCCGCCCGGGCATCCAGAAGCGTCTGCTGGGCCAGCGTCAGGGCGTCCATGTAGGTTTCCAGCTTTTCAACGCGGGCCTCCGCCTGGGAGAGCGCCGCCCGGAGTTCGCTGGGCGTGCCCAGCTTTTCCGCCTGACCCAGCAGGCTGCCCCGGCGAAGCTGGAGCCGCTGCCGCTCCCGGCCGTTCTCAGCCAAAAGGTGGCGGGTGGTCTCCAGGTCCTCCGTGCGGCTGTCGGGCCGGGACGGGCGCGGAGCCTCCCGGGACAGGGCCGACAGCGTCTGACAATAGGTCCGGGCCTGGTCCGCCAGCCCCTTTGCCCGGTCCAGCTCGGACCAGCTCTCCAGGGCGCGGTGACAGGCGCCCATGCACTCCGTCAGGTCCCGCCCGCCGGTGGCGGCGCTCAACCGGTCCGCCAGGGCCGCCTGCCGGGCGGCCAGATCCCGCCGGGCGGATGTGTCCGCCGCGAGGGCCTGGGCGTGGGCTTGGCGGGCGGTCTCCGCCTCCCGGGCCCGGGAAAGCCAGGCCTCCGGGGGCAAGGGGACGTATTTTTCCTCCAGCGTGTGGGCGCGTTCCCTGGCTTCGCGGAATTCCCGCTCCGCCCAGATCTGTCCGGCGGCGCCGGCGGCCAAGGCAAGGACCGCGCCCACCGCCAGCGGCACCCGGGCGGGGGCAAGGAACCAGGCCAGGACTCCGAAAAGGACCGCGCACAGCAGGCCCAGAGGCAGGGGCCAAAGGGGGCGCTTTTTCCCGGTCGCGGTCTGCCAGGCCGTCAGGTCCGCCGCCGCCTCCTCGGGGTCCGGGAAGGGGGCGGGGGCCGGGCCGGGAATGGGCAGGCTGTTGGCCTCCCGGGTCAGGGCCTCCCGTTCCTGGGCCAGGGCTTCCAACTGGGCCAGAAGGGCCCGCAGCCGCTGCCGCTCCGGGAGAGCGCCGCAGCGGGCAAGGCAGGCTTGGTATGTCTCCTCCGCCGCGCGGGCCTCCGCTTCCGCTCGCTTTCCTTGCTGGTCCCGGAGCCGCGCCTCCTGGTATTCCAGGGCGGTCACATGGTTTTCCAGGTCCGCCGCCTCCTGGGTCAGCGCTTCCAGACGGGCGGAGATCTCCGCCTCCTGGCCGTGGAGACGGTCCAGCTCCGCCAGGGCTTGGGTCAGCTCCCGCCGCCGGGCCTCCGCCTGGGGCAGCAGGGAGGTCTTGCTGGTGGAGCGGCACCGGTTTTTCAGGTCCCGCAGCTTTTGGGTCAGAGCGTCCGCCGCGCCGCTCTCGTCCCCGGTGGTGACCAGGGCGTTGAGGCGGCGGCGAAGGGCCTCGTCCTGAGTCAGGGGCAGATCCTGGAGCCGGAGGAACCCGGCCCGGAGGAAGACGCTCCGCTCCACCCCCAGCAGGACCTGACCGCAGGTCTCGGCGGTGAGCTCCGGCACGGGAAGGCCCGATCCCGTCTCATAGGCGCGGAAGCTCCGGAAAGGGGTCCGCCCCTTGCCGGAGCGCTCAATGGTGATCCCCCGGCCCTCCCATTCCAGGTCGATCCGGCCGGTCATGGGGGCGCCGGACCAGGGGGCGTAGCGCTCCTTGTCCGCCAGGGAGGCGGCGGTGGTCCGCTCCCGGGTGTCGATGCCGTAGAGCATGGCCGTTAGGAACGCGCACCAGGTGCTCTTGCCCCACTCGTTGGGCGCGTGGATCACGTTGAGCCCCGGCTCCAGGGCCAGGGTCTGATGCTCCAGCTTCCCGAAGGTGGCGGTCATGGAGAGGATCCTCATGGCAGCGCCACCTCCTCCCCGTCCAGGAGCTTCCGGCAGATCCGGGCGGCCAGGGCGGCGTTTTCCTGGCCGTCCTCCAACCGCTGGCGCAGCAGCCGGAACAGGATCCCTTCCAGGGTGTCCTCCCCCGCCGGGGCCCACAGATCCAGAGGCGGCCGGGTCCGGTCCCGCAGCTCCAGATGGGGAAACTGGGAAAATTTCGCCGCCAGCGCCTCCGGGGAGAAGGCCGGCTGCTCCCCAGTCAGAGTGACCCGGAAGAAATCCCCGCTCCCTCCCGCCGGCAGAGCGGCGGCCAGGGCCGCCTCGGGGTCCGGCTCCGCGGCGACGGTCCAGTCATAGAACCGGGGCGTATCCAGGGGCAGAAATTCCGCCCGAGTTTCCTTCCCCAGCTCCGCCACCACCACGCCCTTGGGGCCCGTTTCGTCGAAGCCCCGTCCCATGGGGCAGCCGGGCCAGGCGCAGAGGGTCCGGCCCCTGCGGAAGGAGCCGGTCTGGTGGATGTGGCCCAGGGCCAGATAGTCCAGGTTGGACGCCTCCGCCTGGGCGGCGGTGACGGGGCAGTAGGGGGAGTCCGCCTGCAAAGGATCCCCGTGGAGAAGACCAATGGAGTATTCCTCCCCATCCCCGGCAGAAAAGCCTTCCAGCAGCGCCGGGGCCTGGGGGCCGGTGAAGGCCGCGCCATAGACCCGGCAGCCCAGCCCGGGCGGGGAGACGCTCTCCCAATTTCCCTTGAAAAGATGCACATTTCCCGGAAAGTCCTCCATCCAGGGGCTTTCCGGGCCGTAAAAATCATGATTTCCCGGGGCTATGAACACCGGCATGGCCGCGTCCTCCAGGGCGTACCGGAGGGCGTCCAGGCTGGCCCGGGTATAGGGGCCGTCAAAGAGGTCCCCGGCCAGGAGCAGCAGTTGGCAGCCCTGACTCTTCGCGGCGGCGGCCACCTGTTCCGGAAGCCGAAGCTGGGCCCGGCGGAGGACCTCCGCCTCCTCCGGGGAGCGGCCTGTGAAGGGGGCGTCCAGGTGCCAGTCAGCGCTGTGGAGCAGTTTCATGGATATCCACCCTTTCCGCCTTCCGGCAAAGGCCCGTCTCCGGGTCGATGGTGAAAAGGACCCCTTCCAGCTTGGTGGGGCCCTCGGCCCAGCGGTAGCGGTCCGCCAGGTCCCCCCGGAACTTGGCGATGGACAGGTCCGGCCGGATGCCCAGCACTGACACCGCCGGTCCCGTCATTCCCAGGTCCGTCACGTATCCCGTCCCCTGGGGGAGGATCTGCGCGTCGGCGGTGGGGACGTGGGTGTGGGTGCCCCACACCGCGCTGACCTTTCCGTCCAGAAAATAGCCCATGGCCAGCTTTTCCGAGGTGGCCTCGGCGTGAAATTCTACCAGGATCAGGCGGGTATCCAGCCGTTTCAGCAGATTTTCCACCCGAAGGAAGGGATTGTCGGGGCCGAAATCCATGTTGCACCTGCCGATCAGATCGATCACCGCCACCCGGCCCGCCTCCGTGTCCAGCACCGTCCAGCCCTGGCCCGGGCTCTGGGGGGCCAGGTTGGCGGGGCGGAGGATCTGGGAGCAGGTTTCCAGATAGGGCGCCAGCTCCCGCTGGCGGTAGGTGTGGTTGCCCATGGTGATCAAGTCCGCGCCGGCGTCCAGGATGGCCTCCCCCTGCTGGGGCGTCATGCCCACGACGCTGGCGTTTTCCCCGTTGACGATCACCAGGTCCGCCCCCAGCTTCCGCCGGAGACCGGGGAGCCGGCGGCGGATCATGTCCATGCCGGGAGCTCCCACCACGTCCCCAACGGTCAGAACTCTGAAATCCATGGCCTCACCGCACCGACTTGGCGTATTCCGTGGGGGTGATGCCGAACTTCTCCTTGAACTGCCGGGAGAAGTGGTGGACCGTGGAATACTGAAGGGCGGCGGCGATCTCGGTGAAATTCATGTTGTTCTCCCGGATCATCTGCTTGCTCTCCTGGAGCTTGACCCGGCGGATATACTCCCCCGGGGAGATCTGCAAATTCTTGTGGAACAGGGCCGTGAGGTAGCTGGGACTCACGTCCACGTTTTTCGCCACCATGGGCACCGACAGCTTCTCCCGGACGTGGGCGCTGATATACTGCTGGGCCTTGCGGATGATCTCGTTCTCCGTGTGGAGGGCGTGGGAGGTCTTGAGCCGTTCGGTGGGGCCGCCGGCCTCCCGCTGCAGCGTCAGCAGGAGCAGATTGAGCAGGCACAGGATCATGTCGTTGGAATAGTCGTCCATCCGGTCCTGCTCCTGAAGCATCTGCTTGAGAATGGTGGCGGCCCGCTGGGGGGACTGGAATTTCCGGTTGGTCAGGCCGGACAGATCCGCCCCGGAGATGTCAAAGGACACGGTGACGAACCGGGGGGCCACCCCGATGTCCGAATACTGCATATGCCACTGGCCCGGGCCGTAGAGGACCATGTCCCCCTGCTCCAAAAGCAGGTCCTGGCCGTCGGCCACGGAGTGGAGGGAGCCCTGGTCCACATAGGTCAGCTCCAGGGCGGGGTGGGACTCTCCGGCGAAGACGAAGCCCCGCTCCTTCTCCTGATAGAAGAAGGTGTACAGCCGCTCCACCCGCAGATGATTCCGCAGATCGAAGCCCTCCCGCTGGTTCCGGGTCCCCACCTGCCGGGGGGTGTCGGCGGCGGAGTAGTCCGCCCAGGCCGCGTCCACCAGGGGCGCCAGGGAGAAATAGACCCCCGCCCGGATGAAGACGGGCTTGTCCAAATAGAAGTGGGAATAGGTCTCGTTGTCGTTGGAGACGGAGAGAACGGTCATGCCCTCTCCGCTGCAAAGCCAGGTGTCCGCTCCGGCAAGATACACGGGGGCCTCGCCGGGCTTTAGGGAGAGGCGCTCCCGATGCTCCTGCTGCCCCCTGCGGTTTCGGGCGGTCTGCTCGGGGAGGATGGTGCCAAATTGCCGGAAATTCACTTGATTCAGATTTGAGATCATAACAGCCTCCTTATCGTGGCAAACAGATCGGAAAATACACACTTTCGCCGCCTTTCGGTGCCTTCCTTATTATAGCACAATCAGTGAAAATGGCAAATTCTTTTTTTCGGGGCAATCTACGTTTTGAACAGTACCACATCTGGTGGTTTTTGTCGAATTATCATACAAGATATGGTATTCCCTGTCTTTATAGCCCGGATTTCCTGCAAATTTGCCAGGATATCCTGCAAATGTCCCGAAAAATATCCTATGATTTTGGCTAATATTTCGGCATATATGGCAACTCCCGCCGTCCGGGGAGGCGGCGGGAGGATGGCTCATTTTTGATACTCGAATTGCAGGTCGTAGATGTCCACCGTATCCCCGTCCTGAATCCCCAGCTCCTCCAGGCGGGCGAAGACGCCCCATTTGCGGAGCTGCTGGTCAAAGTAATTCCGCGACTCGTAGTCGCTGAAATTGATGTCCGACACCAGCCGTTCCAGCCAGGTCCCGGTGACCACCCAGGTGCTCCCCAGGTGCTCGACGGACAGGTCCTTCGGGTCCCCGGGGACCGCTTCGGGCTCCACGTAATCCGCCTCGTAGACCGTCACGGGGGGCAGGGTCCGCAGCTTCGCCGCCACGGTCTGGACCAGGCGGCGGACCCCCTGGCCGGTGCCGGCGGAGATGGGCAGGAGTGGGCAGCCCAGGGCCTCCACATGGGCCCGGAGACGTTCCAGATTGTCGGACTCCGGGGGCAGCAGGTCCACCTTGTTGGCCGCCACCAGCATGGGCCGGCGGCTCAGGTCCTCGGAATAGTCCTTCAGCTCGGCGCAGATGGCGTCGAAATCCGCCACCGGGTCCCGTCCCTCGCTGCCGGACACGTCCACCACGTGGACCAGCAGGCGGCACCGGTCAATGTGCCGCAGGAAGTCGTGGCCCAGGCCGGCGCCCTGGGCGGCGCCCTCGATGATGCCGGGAATGTCGGCCATGACGAAGGAGGCCCCCTCCTCCACGTAGATGACCCCCAGATTGGGGTAGAGGGTGGTGAAGTGGTAGTTGGCGATCTTGGGCCGGGCGTTGGAGGTGACGGACAGCAGGGTGGATTTTCCCACGTTGGGGAAGCCCACCAGGCCCACGTCCGCCAGGAGCTTGAGCTCCAGGATCACGTCCCGCTCCTGTCCCGGGCGGCCCGACTTGGCGAACCTGGGAAGCTGACGGGTGGCGGTGGCGAAGCGGCCGTTGCCCCAGCCGCCCCGGCCGCCCTTGGCCAGGACGAAGTCCTCCCCCGTGGACATATCCACGATGATCCGGCCCGACTCGGCGTCCCGGACCACGGTGCCCCGGGGGACCTGGATCACCAGGCTCTCCCCCCGCTTTCCGCTGCGAAGCCCCCCGGAACCGGCAGCGCCGGCCTGGGCCGCGTATTTGCGCTTATAGCGAAAGTCCAGCAGGGTGGACAGATTGTCGTTGACTCTGAGGATGACGCTGCCGCCATGGCCGCCGTCGCCCCCGTCGGGGCCCCCCGCGGCCACATATTTCTCCCGGTGAAAGGCCACCGCTCCGTCCCCGCCCCGGCCGCCGGATACGGTGATCCGCACTTTATCCACAAACATATGGGTCCCTCCCGAAAAAACAGGGGCTGCCTGACGGCAGCCCCCCAGCTTGTCAAATCGCCTTTCCGCGTTTGCCGTCCGCAGACGGCAAACCTAGTTCAATCATTTTTTGCCAGGGCGTGTACCTGGCAAAAAATACCTCTCAGGCTGAGAGTGTGCGAGCTGTGCGCCTCCGGCGTACAGCGAGTGCGCGGGTCAGCCTGCAATCCCCTCCAAATGGGAGCCCAGCGAAGCGGGTCCCATTTGGGAGGCTGTCAAAAACTGTCGTTTTTGACAGCCTCAGGGGCTGCCTGACGGCAGCCCCCAGCTTGTGAGCTTACTGCTCCGCGTACACAGAGCACTGACGGCGATCCTTGCCCTTCCGCTCAAAGCGGACGGTGCCGTCCACCAGGGCGAACAGGGTGTCGTCGCTGCCGATGCCCACGTTCACGCCGGGATGGATGTGGGTGCCTCTCTGACGGACCAGGATGTTGCCGGCCAGCACGAACTGACCGTCGGCCCGCTTGGCGCCCAGACGCTTGGACTCGGAGTCCCGGCCGTTCTTGGTGGAACCGCCGCCCTTATGGTGCGCGAAGAACTGAAAACCGATTTTCAGCATGGGATTACACCTCCAAAACTTCGATATACTCGGGATAATCATCCCGCAGGCCGCAGAGAGTCAGAAGCAGCCCGGCCAGCACGGCCTGGACGGTCTCCTCCTCGTCGCAGGAAGCGGGAAGGGTCAGACTGACGCGGGCGTCCGCATCCCTGACCCGGACTTTGGCCTTGGCGCCGCACACATCGTTGATGGTGGCCTCGGCCATGGTCACGGCGGCGGAAACGGCGGCGCAGACGATGTCCGTCCCAGCCTCCCCGTAGCCGCTGTGGCCGCTGACGGTGAAGCCGGTGATCCGGTCGCCGTCGGTGGTAAATTCGCACCTGGTCATACCTTACAGGGCGATGTTGGTGATCTCCACCTTGGTGTAGGGCTGACGATGGCCCTTCTTGGTCTTCTCGTTCTTCTTGGCCTTGTACTTGAAGACGGTGAGCTTCTTGCCCTTTCCGTTCTTCAGGACCTTGGCCTCCACCTTGGCGCCCTCCAGCATGGGCGCGCCGATCTTGGA
Organism: uncultured Oscillospiraceae bacterium; assembly: GCA_947625965.1. Lineage (GTDB taxonomy): Bacteria > Bacillota > Clostridia > Oscillospirales > Oscillospiraceae > Faecousia. The sequence goes on along the minus strand of CANQQO010000007.1, from coordinate 34,451 downwards.
GTTCTCCCCGTCCAGGACGGCCAGGACCTGGTCAAAGGTGACCTGAGCTCCCTCCTCCGCGTTCAGCTTCTCAAGGTACAATGTGTCCCCCTGGGCAACGGTGTACTGCTTTCCGCCGGCGGCGATAACAGCCTTCATTCTCTTGTTTCACCTACTTTATAATGTGTAGTCTCGCTTGTAAGGCGCCGGAAAGGTAGCCGGACTTATGGCCTTTTCAATGCGGCCCGTATATTTTATCAGGATTGGCGCCAAAAGTCAAGGCTTTTTTCGGATTTTTCCCCACAAGGGGGAAATGTGAAATTTCTGCGGCGTGGTTTACTTTTGCCGCGGTTTATGCTAAAATAAAAGCCGAGGAGGACGATCCATGGAACAATTTTTCAGCGAACTGCGGAGTTTTTTCCGGAAGGGGGACCTGCTTCTCCTGGGGCTGTGCCTGTCGGCGACGGCCTTCGGCTGTCTGGCCATCGCCAGCGCCACCAACCCCACCGGCGCGGCCCGTTCCGTCATCGTCCAGGTGGCGGCGGCGGTGCTGGGCGTGATGTTTTACGTCATTTTTTCCTCCATCGATACGGATTTCTTTTCCGAGCACCGGCTGGCGCTGGTACTGTTCAACACCTTCCTGCTGGTCCTGCTGCGGACCCCCTTCGGCGAGGACTACGGCACCGGCAACCGAAGCTGGCTGGTCTTCCCCCTGCTCCCCTTCAGCATCCAGCCGGCGGAGATCTGTAAGATCACCTACATCCTCATCATGGCCTCCGTCATGGCCTCCCACCAAAACCGGGTCTCCTCCATTCCCTCGGTATTCCATATGGTGTTCCATCTGCTCCTGCTGGTGGGCACCAACATCGTCATGTCCCGGGACGCCGGCGTGTCCCTGATCTTCGCCTTCATCTTCATCGGCATGACCTTCGCCGGCGGCGTGCATCTGATCTGGTTCCTGCTGGCCGGAGGCGGCATCGCCGCCGCCATTCCCTTCCTGTGGAATTACGTCATGGCCGACTACCAGAAGGACCGGTTCCGGATCCTCTGGGACCCCAGCATCGACCCCAACGGCGAGGACCAGCGCTATCACAGTCTGCGAAGCCTCTATACCCTCCAGGGCGGCGGCCTGACCGGCCAGGGCCTCTTCAACGGCAACCGCGTCCAGACCGACTCCCTCCCCGCCCAGCATACCGACTACATCTTTTCCTCCATCGGCGAGGAGCTTGGGTTCCTGGGCTGCGTCGCGGTGATGGTCCTGCTGCTGCTGATCGTACTCCGGTGCCTCCAGGTGGGCGCCCGGAGCCCCGACTATCTGCGGCGGCTGGTGTGCTTCGGGGCGGCCTCGGCTCTGATCTTCCAGATCATGAGCAATATCGGTATGTGCCTGGGCGTCACCCCCGTGATCGGCCTGACTCTGCCCTTCTTCAGCTACGGCGGCAGCTCCCTGGTCACCATCTACGCCATGCTGGGTCTGGTCTCCGGCGTCCACGCCCGGCCGGAGGCGGAGAGCCATCAGCTCTACGTCCGGCCCGCGTATTAGGAAAGGCCGCCAGGCCGCGCCGGACTTTTCTCAACCTGTGATCCCGCCCTAAGGGGCAGATATGAAATCATTACAAAAAGGAGGATGCGGCGCTCCGCCGCCGCGAAAAAGCCTATGAGACCCTTTATGGACCAAGATTTCCTGCTCTCCAACGACACCGCCAAACACCTGTACCACGACTACGCCGCGCCCATGCCCCTGGTGGACTACCACTGTCACATCTCCCCCCGGGAGATCTACGAGGACCGCCGGTTCGACGATCTGGCCCAGGTCTGGCTGGGCGGCAAAAATCCCGACGGCGGCTACTTCGGCGACCACTACAAGTGGCGCGTCATGCGCGCCAACGCTGTGGAGGAGTGCTACGTCACCGGCGGCAAGCCCCCCTACGAGCGCTTTCTGAAATTTGTGGAGGCCCTGGAAATGGCCATTGGCAACCCCATGTACCACTGGTGCAACTTAGAGCTGCGGCAGTTCTTCGGCATCACCAAGCCCCTGACCCTGGACACCGCCCGGGAGATCTGGGATACCTGCAATGAAAAGCTCCGCACCGATCCCGACCTGACGGTCCGGGGCATCATCCGCAAGGCCAACGTGGCCTTCATCGGCACCACCGACGACCCGGTGGACACTCTGGAATGGCATGAGAAAATCGCCGCCGACCCCACCATTTCGGTGAAGGTCTGCCCCTCCTTCCGCCCCGACAGGGCCATCAACATCACCAAGCCCGGCTTCGTGGAATACATGACCGCCCTGGCCAAGAGCGTGGGCAAGGAGAAGCTCGCCACGGTGGAGGAGGTCTGCGCTGCCCTGGTGGAGCGGCTGGAGTACTTCCGCGCCCGCGGCTGCCGGGCCAGCGACCATGGCCTGGACTACATCCCCTACCGGGAGGGCGCCCCCGAGGAAGTGGAGGCCGCCTATCAGAAGGCCCTCGCCGGCCAGAGCCTGACCCTGGAGGAGGCCGAAAAGTACCAGACCGCCCTTCTCCTCTGCCTGGGCCGGGCCTATCACCGGCTGGACATCGCCATGCAGCTCCACTACTCCTGCATCCGCAACAACAACGAGCGGATGTACCGCCTCCTGGGCGCGGACACCGGCTTCGACGCCATCGCCCAGAACACCTGCGGGGAGAGCATCGCCCGGCTTCTGTCCGCCCTGGACCTGGACAGCCAGTGCCCCAAGACCATTCTCTACTCCCTGAACCCGGCGGACAACGCCCAACTCGGCACCCTGATCGGCTGCTTCCAGGACAGCACCGTCCCGGGTAAGATCCAGCACGGCTCCGCCTGGTGGTTCAACGACCACAAGACCGGCATGGAGGAGCAGATGCGCTCCCTGGCGAACCTGGGCCTGCTGGGCAACTTCATCGGTATGCTCACCGACTCCCGCTCCTTCCTGTCCTATGCCCGCCACGACTATTTCCGCCGCATCCTGTGCAACCTGATCGGCCAGTGGGTGGAAAACGGGGAGTACCCCAACCACGACGCCTCCCTGAAAAAGATCGTGGAGGGCGTCTGCTACCGCAACGCCGCCCGGTATTTTGGGCTGTAACGAAAACGCGCCCCCTGGTCCCAGAATGGAGCCAGGGGGCGGATCGTTAAGAATAGGTTGGAGAAAGATTCTCCGCTTTGGGAGCTTCCTTTTCCCGAAAAGATGCTATTTATAAATGTTTGGGGGCTGGTGGACGGTACTTGATCCCAGCATTTGTGAGAATCCTGAAGTGAAAAGTGAAAAAGTAAAAATCGGCAAGCGACGAGTATCGCTTGCCGATTTTTGGCAGAGGGTGAGGGATTCGAACCCCCGCAAACGGAGTCAGAGTCCGGTGTGCTACCGTTACACAAACCCTCTATCTCGGGCACGGATATTATTATACCCAAACCGGCAAAAAAGTCAAGGACTTTTTTCCAATTCCCGGAAAATTTCCGTGCCCTTTTATCCTGCCCGCTTCGGCGGGGGATTATACCCGCCGCCGGAGGAGATCTTCAGTTGCGCGGCAGCGCCGCAGTCAAATACTGCTCCCAGGGCAGGGATACAGAGTCCCCATAGCCGCAGGCCTCCCGGATCCCCAGGCAGAGCTGGCGCAGCTTGAACTGGATCGCCGGGGCGGACAGCGCCGCCGACTGGCCGCTCTGCATGACCGCCTCCCAGATCCGGGCCCGGTCCTCCCGGGGATAGGTCATGGCGTAGGCGTCCAGGAAGGCCGGACTGGCGCCGCTGACCCAGGGGGATTCGGCGTTGGCTTCCCAATTTTCATAGGTAAAGGTATAGGTCACGCCGTCGGGATTCAGCTTTTCCCACTGGTCCAGGACCTGGCTTTTGGAGACCAGGAAGGTGTCCAGTGCGTGACTCAGACCATGGCAGAAGGCCGCCGCCTCCCCGCCGCCTACCGCGATGGCGATGCAGGCGTCGCCGTCTACCCAATACTGGTAGGACGGGCAGCCCTCCGGGACCGAGCGGACCAGGCAGATGTGCAGGGTCTTGCTGGCGGTGTCCTGGCTGATGATCTGGAAAAAGCCCTGGGGAAACTTGGACAAAATAGCGTCCAGCGCCGCCAGGCTGTCCTGGAACAATGGCACCTGGAACTCTGTCTCCACCTGACCCCGGTCCGGCAGGAGGACCTGGTCGCCCAAAAGGATGTCCACGCCGTAGGTCTGGCTCATGGCGGCCGCCTGGGCGCGGCAGGCGGCGAGGCCCGCCTGATCCGGGTTTTCCGCGGTATAGCGGGGGCTGGAATAGACTGTTTCGCTCTCGATCCGGCTCTGATCCGGGTCCCAGCGGTACAGATCCATGCCGCCCTGGCTCCGCTTGCCCAGGAACCAAATGCCCCCGGGGCCCGCCAGGAAGCGCTCGGGGCAGGCCATCCCCTCCAGCACCGCCCCGGCGGTCCGGCGGCCGGTCTCCAGGTCATAGAGCCACAGGGTCAAAGACCCATCCTGCTCTGTGGCCCCAATGACGGCGTTCCGCTCCAAAACGGGAAATACCAGCTCCTGAGGGTCCAGGTTCAGGACCTGGGGTGCCTCGTCCTGCTTGCCGAAGAGGAACTCGGGCTGGATGCCCTCCATCCGGTGGTAGAGATAGACCTCCCCCCGGCTCGCCAGGGACAGCATATGCTCATCCTCGCCCAGGGACTCCCCAGTCTCCACTGACAAGAAGCTGACGTAGCTCTCCTCCTCGCTCTCCTGGATCCGGCAGGCCAGAATGGCGTCGTCAAAGAGGCTCTCCAGAAGGGTGATGCTCTGCGCCTCCTGGAGCTTGACCAGACGGGCAATACCGGTCCTCAGATCCAGGGCGCGGATCTCGTTTCCGGCGCAGTAGAAAGCCATGTCCAGATCCGCGCAAATCACCGGCGGGGTGGTCACCGTCTCCGGCAGCTCCTCCCGGAAGATCTCCCGGAACTGCTCGTCCAGAATGACCACACTGTTGGCCAGGCTGTCATAATAGCCGATGCCATTCTCCGTCACCCGGATGGAGCCGGAGTTGGGGTCCAGGGGGCAGTCCAGGGACAGGGACATCCCCACGGCCCCGTTGTCGCCGGATAGGAGGGTCAGGAGGGCCCCGTCGTCGCTGCCAAAGAACAGCACCAGGTCCTGCCCCATGGCCGCAATGCCCTGGCAGTCCTGACGGCCCAGAGCATATTCCCGCACGGCGCCGCCGGTCTGGGCCTCCACCTGGCTGTCCGCCCGGTAGATGGTGGCGGGAGGCGAAGTGGGAGCGGTGGACTGGGTCGTCGGGGGGACGGTGGTGGGAGCGGTCGTCTCCGGGGGCGGTTCCGCCACGCAGCCGGCCAGCAGAAATGCCAGGGCCAGCAGCGTCAAAAGTCGTTTCATACACGGTTCTCCTTGTCAAGGATTCGGAACGAAAACGCTCCGTTCTCGCAGATCAGGCAGCTATTGGTCCCGTCCTTGGGAATGGACACGCTGCCGGGGTTCAGGCATCGGACGCCGCCCACGGTCACGTCCCGCTTTACGTGGGTATGGCCGTAGAGAAAGACGGTCCCCGCTGGCAGGGCCGGCAGGTGGTCCGGGTCCCACAGATGCCCGTGGGTCAGGTACAGGCAGGTACTCCCGTCCCAGAGGAGGGCGTAGTCCGCCATGCAGGGAAAGGGCAGGACCATCTGGTCCACCTCCGCCTCGCAGTTGCCCCGGACCGCCAGGATCCGCTCCTTCCAGGCCGAGAGCATGGAAATGACCTCCCTGGGCCGGTAGTCCCGGGGCAGGTCGTTCCGGGGGCCGTGGTACAGCAGGTCCCCCAGGAGCAGGAGGCGGTCCGGCCGCTCCGCCTCCGCCAGGTCCATCAAGCGGCGGCACCAGTAGGCGGAGCCGTGGATATCCGAGGCTATGAGCAGCTTCATGGCTTGCCTCCCAGGGCCTTCACGTAGCCCTCCATGTCGAAGGGGACCAGGGGCTCGTCCTTCCGCAGGTACAGGGGATGGTGGGGGTGGCCCCGGCGGCTGACAGCGCCGGCGCGATACCACCTGGCCCCGTATTCCCGGCCGGCGGCCAGGAGATCCGCCAAGCAGTCGGCAAGATAGTCCCGCTTCTCCAGGATGGTCCCCCAGGCCGCCCACACGTTGGGCTCCCCCAGGGACAGGCAGTAGCGGAAGGCCGCCAGATTCTCCCGATGGAGAGTCCTGTTGCAGGTCCGCTCCATGGCGTCCGGGTCCGTGGCCCGCTGGGCGTAGACGTTGAACATGAGAAAGCTGTCGTATCCATTGGCCAGGGCGATGCGCTGGACGGATTTCAGCGTGTTGTCCAGGGCGTCGGGCCGGGCGGTGGAGGGGTTGATGCCGATGCAGATCAGGGGCTTCTCCCCCCGGGTGCCCAGGAGATACCGGTACTCCTGGTAAGTATTGGGGACGTAGAGCCATTTTTTCACGTCGTAGTCCCCGTTTGGCTCCTCCGCTTGGGCCAGGGCCTGGGCGAAGGGGAGCAGTTCAAGCTGGGCGGTATCGCCCTTGGGAATGTGGCGCATCAGGCATCCTCCCTGGGAAACCAGCAGCTATTGTCCGGGTCATGGAAGGGGCAGTCCTCCTTCTTCCGCCCGGTCTGGCGGAGCCAGCCCTCGAAAGCGGCGTCCAGGAAGGGATAGACCCCGGTCATCCGGCTTTGGAGCTGGAGGACCCGTCCGTCGGTCAGGTAGAGTTCAATGATGGTGCCGCCGGAGGCAGTGTAGAGCCGCTGGGCGCGGATGTCGGCGAAACGGTACACCGCGTCCGGCTTGCCGAAAGCGGTGAGCAGGAAGGTGTCCTGATCGTAATAGACCCCGAAGGTCAGGTAATAGCCCACCAGGACGGCCCCCGTGGCGATCAGCAGGATCCCGCCCGCAATGAGCAGCCAGCTCTGCCAGGTCAGCAGGGCCGCCACGCCCAAAACCAGCACGATCAGCCCGCCGGCGCCGTAGCCCCGGTCCAGGCGGACGGAGAGGCCGGAGGCGTGCTGCTTCTTCCCCCGGAAGAGCTTGGTAAAGCCCTTATCCGCCAGAAAGCACACCCCGAAGGTCAGGGCCGCCACAAGGATCACCGCAGGCCAGGTCATTGTCTTCCCTCCTATGCCCAGAGGACCCGTCCGGCGGGCAGATCGTGGGCCTCCGCCGGCACCTCCGGGACCATTTGAAAATCGTAGCAAAGGGCCACGGTCGGATGCTCCGGCTCCAGGGCCAGGAACCGGTCGTAGAATCCGCCGCCGTAGCCCAGACGGCGGCCGGCTGAGTCAAATGCCAGGCCCGGCAGGAGCACCAGGGCCCTTGGGTCCCGGGCCCGCTCCCCTTCCGTAGGCTCCGGGATGCCCCCGAAGCCCGGGGCCACCCGGGTCAAGTCCGTGACGTACAGAAAAATCATTTCCCCGTCCACGATCCTGGGCAGGGCCACCCGTTTTCCCTGGGCCATGGCCAAACCCAAAATGGGCAGGAGGCGGACCTCCTGATTGCAGGGATAGTAGCCGTAGACGGCGGAGGCGGCCCGGTATTCCGGGGTCTCGGTCAAAAGGCGGCCCAGGGCGGCGCTTTTGGCCTCCATGGCTTCCACGGACATGGCCCGTTTTTCCGCCCGGATCCGGGCCCGCAGAGCCCGCTTATCCATCGCTTTTCTCCCGCTTCCGGAACATCCGGAACCAGAGGAAAATGGCCAATTGCCCGGGGATGCCCAGCAGGAACAGCCGCCACAGGCTCACATTCACAAAAACCAGAAAGGTCGTATAGACGCTCAGGATCCCGCCCCACATGATCACGGAGATCAACGCCCGATTCCACCGGAAATCCCGCCAGGCGGACCGGAGGCTCAGCAGCACGATGCCGGTGACGGGGATGGCGTAGACAAAGGCGACGGCGGAGACCTCGAAGCCCAGGCTGGACAGCACCACGTACACCAGAAGCGCCACGAACCAGACCAGCAGGGCCGAGAGCATGAGGATGATCCCCTTGTCGGCCTTCCGCTTCAGGGTCTTCTCCACCACCCGGCTCATGGCCTGCTCCACCTTGCCCGTCTCCTCCGGCAGGGCGTCGGGGTCGGACAGGAGCTCGTCGGTCTGGATGCCGAACAGGTCCGCGAGCTGGACCAGGGTCATCACGTCGGGGACGGACTCCCCCCGCTCCCATTTGGAGACCGCCTTGTCCGAATAGTTCAGCCGCTCCGCCAGGTCTGCCTGGGTCCAGTTCTCCTGCTTGCGATAGGCGGCGATGTTTTTGCCGAGGCGATTTTTCAGCTCCTCCGCGTCCATGGGCGGTCCCTCCCAACAACGTTTTTCCATTTTCCATTTTAACAGATTTCCGCGCCAAATGCAACCGGAAATCTCCCCGCGGGACCGGTTATTTCTCCTGTCCCCCAAAAAGGACCGGGCGCGGGGCGGGGTTTTCCCAGAGAACGGGCGGGCGTCCGGCTGGAGCTGCCTTTTTCCGGCGAAAAAACGCCCCCGGCGATTTGTTCCGGGCTTCCCGAGATTTTCTCTTGCGTCCCGGTCCAAACTGTGATACAATGATGGACAGAATTTGACGTTTCAGGTGGTTTTTCATGCTGGGGAAATATCTCATTATTTTTTTCGCCTCCATGCTGCCGGTGGCGGAGCTGCGGCTGTCCGTACCCATGGCCGTGCAGATGGGGCTGCCCTATGTGCCGGCGCTGATCGTCTGCGTGATCGGAAATATCGTACCTGTGCCCTTCATCTACTACTTCGCCAGGCAATTCCTGACCTGGGGCTCGGAGAAGAAATATCTGGGTCCGGCCTGCCGCTTCTTCCTGACCCGGGGCCACCGGGCCGGGGAAAAGGTCGCCAGGAAGACCGGGCGGTATGGGCTGATCATCGGCCTGATGCTCTTCGTGGGTATTCCCCTGCCGGGCACCGGGGCCTGGACCGGGGCCATGGCCGCCAGCTTCCTGGATTTCGGGGTCAAAACCACCTTCCTGGCTGTGTCCCTGGGCGTGGTCATCGCCGGGGTCATCATGTACCTGGCCAGCGCCGGGGTGTTTTACGTCATTGGATTATAATTAGGAGGTAATACTATGGACTGCCTGTTTTGCAGAATCGCCGCCGGGGACATCCCCTCCACCAAGGTCTATGAGGACGACGCCATTCTCGCCTTCCGGGACATCAATCCCCAGGCCCCCACCCACATTTTGGTGATCCCAAAGGCCCATATCGGCTCCGTCGCGGAGCTGACGGAGGAACACGCCGCTCTGGTGGGTCACATCTTCGCCGTCATTCCCCAAATCGCCCGGCAGGAGGGACTGACGGGCGGCTTCCGGGTGGTGTCCAACTGCGGGCCCGACGCGGGGCAGTCTGTGCCCCATCTGCACTTCCACATCCTGGGCGGCAAAGAATTGTCCCTGGAAATGGCTTGACAGACGGAAAAAACGTGCTATTATATTGATAGATCGCATTACAAACCATCTTCGGGGGGCCGGAGGCATCCGGCTGAGAGTGGGCTGACGCCGCCCTTACCCGTGAACCTGATACGGTCAGTACCGTCGGAGGGAAAGATGCTGTGTGGACTTTTCAAGTGTCGCATTGCGCCGGGACGGACTTGCAATGCGATACTTTTTTTAGGAGGTTTGCAAAATGGCAAACGAAGAACGAAATCCGAAGTCGGCGGGGAAGGGCACCCCGTGGCTCCCCACCCGGGAGCTGGTCGAAGGGGGACTGATGGTGGCGCTGGCCACCGTTCTGAGCTACCTCAAGCTCTGGGACGCGCCCTATGGCGGCTCCGTCACGCTGCTGTCCATGGTCCCCATCATCCTCTACTCCCTGCGCTGGGGCGTGAAGCCCGGCCTGGTGGCGGGCCTGGCCCACGCTCTCATTCAGCTCATCCAGGGAATGGGCGATGTGATGTACGTCCCCACGGCGGGGGGCATCGCGGCGGCGATCATCCTTGACTATCTGCTGCCCTTCACCCTGCTGGGCCTGGGCGGGCTCTTCCGCAGCGTCAAGTTCACCAAAAACAGCGCCGTCAACCTGATCTTGGCCGCCGTCCTGGGGGCCCTGCTGGTGACGCTGATCCGGTATGGGTGCCACCTGCTGTCCGGCGTCTATATCTGGTATGAGCTGGACAAGGTCTGGTACGCCGACGAGCCGGACCACCTGGTCTTCCAGGTCGGCGCCTGGGCCTTCTCCGCCATCTACAACGGCGGGTATATGGTCCCGGAGATCATCTCCACCACCGTCGCCACCCCCATCCTTGCCACCGCGCTGAAGCGGGTCAACAAGCACTAAAAACCTTGCCCTCCCCGAAAAGGGGAGGGCGCTTGTCAAATCATACCTCTCAGGCGGCAGTCGAGCGAGCTGTGCGCCTCCGGCGTACAGCGAGTGGGCTATTCAGCCTGCGATCCCCTCCAAATGGGAGCGGGTCCCATTTGGAACTTGCCCTCCCCTGTTCGGGGAGGGCAAATTTGTTACAGCCCGTAGCCGTAGATGGCCATGAATTGGAGGGCGCTTCCCAGCAGCACAAAGACATGGAACACCGAGTGGAACCAGGGGACCTTGGAGCCGATGCCGTAGAGGATCGCCCCAACGGTGTAGGCGATGCCGCCGGTCAGGAGCAGGTAAAATCCCGTGGGCGACAGGACCGCCATGGTCTGAGGGAAGAAGGGCAGGATGGCCCAGCCCATGCAGATGTAGCAGACCATGGAGAAAGCCCGGTACTTCCGCAGATCGATGGCCGTCAGGGTGATGGCCAGGGCGGCCATGGCCCACTGGAATCCAAAGAGGCACCACCCCAGCACCGGGTAGGCCGGCCGCAGAGCCGACAGGGCCATGGGCGTGTAGCTCCCGGCGATGAGAAAATAGATGGTGCAATGGTCTAGGATCTGTAAGACCTTTTTGCCGGTGTTGGGCCGGAGGCCGTGGTAGACGCTGGAGACGGTGTAGAGGGTCACCAGGGAGGCGCCGTAGATGGAGGAGGCCACCACGCCGTAGACATTTCCCTTCCAGGCGGCCTTGTGGACGCACAGCACCAGGGCCAGGACGCCCAGCAGGGCGCCCACGATATGGGTCACCATATTGGTCACTTCTTCTCCCTGGGTGTAGGCGGGCAGGGCCCGGTCCCGGAGACGGGTACGCTTCATCGCAAAACTCCCCTTTCATTTTTTCCTGGAAAGAGCATACCATATTTTCGGGAAAAAAGCCCGCTACTTGTGGCGGTAGAGCCTCTCTCCTGGGGAGAGCGGGGGATTCTACTCCGGGGAGAGGGGAAAAAGAGGACTTTCGGATGGCGTCCCGCCGGGTCCGGGACCGGGATCGTTCCGGGGCTGGGAAGGGAATTTTGCCACTTTAGACGAGACTCCCCTCGTTTTGCCCTTTTATTTTGTGGATTTGCACAAAAACCAGGGAAATATTTCGGCATCCGTCGGAAAGAAATTTCAGAAGTATTCATGCTTTCGCCGGAAGAATATGCTATAATATCCATGTCGGAACCTCCGGCAATACCCTGGGCAAAAAGGAGCATCTATGAACAACATACTATTTTTTCTGACCCCGAAGGCCCTCTGCGCCTTCCTCTATGACGACTACACCCTGCGCCAGGCCCTGGAAAAAATGGACGCCGCCGGCTTCTCCGCTCTGCCGATCCTAAACCGGCGGGGGGAATACCGGGGGACCCTCACCGAGGGGGATCTGCTGCGGGCTCTGAAAAATCTGTGCTATATGGATATGCGCCAGGCGGAGGCCCACCGGATCCACGAGGTCGCCCGCCGGCGGGACAACATCCCCGTCCGGGTCACCACCACCATGCACGAACTGGTGGAACGGGCCAGCAACCAGAATTTCGTCCCCGTGGTGGACGACAAGGAGACCTTCATCGGCATCGTCACCCGCCGGGCCATCATTCAGTACTGCCGCCAGCTTCTCTTCCCCGAGGATTGATCCAGCAACCTTATTGACAAGCGCCTGCCGCGATCATGCGGCAGGCGCTTAGTTTGCCAAAAAAGCCCTTTTGAGTTTGCCGTCCGCAGACGGCAAACCCATTTCAATCATTTTTTGCCAGGGCGTGTACCTGGCAAAAAATACCTATCAGGCTGAGAGTGTGCGAGCCGGGCGAAAGACCGGCGAGTGCGCGGTTCAGCCTGCGATCCTCTCCAAATGGGAGCCCAGCGAAGCGGGTCCCATTTGGAAGGCTGTCAAAAACCTTCGTTTTTGACAGCCGCAAGCGCCTGCCGCATGATCGCGGCAGGCGCTCTTTTGGGATGGGGATCAGAGTTCGAGGTCGTCAATGACGGCGGCGCAGCGGGGGCAGAGGCCCCGGGCGTCGGCCTGGGTGGTGAAGTTCCAGCAGCGGGGGCACTTGGTCCCCTTGGCCTCGGTGACCGCGATGGTCAGTCCGGGATAGACGGCGCTTTGGCCCGTCACCGCGCCCTCCGGGGCGTCCTCAAAGGCACAGGAGGAGACGATGAATACCTGGGCCAGGTCGATGCCCTTCCATTCCTCCCGCTCCTGAGAAAGGCTGACGTGGGCCTCCAGGGCCTTGCCGATCCGCTTGTCGCCCCGGGCCAGCTCCAGGAGGCCGTTGACCTCCTGACGGAGGGCGATGACCTGATCCCAGCGGGCCATTTCTTCCTCGCCGAGGGGATATGCCCCCAGGTCCTCGGGCATCTGGTTGAGGAGGATGTTCCGCCGGTCGTCGGTGTCCCGGTGGGGCATGGCCTGCCAGATCTCGTCGCAGGTGAAGGGCAGGATGGGGGCGAAGACCTTGGCCAGGCTGTCCACGATATAGTAAAGGGCGGTCTGGGCGGAGCGGCGGCGGAGGCTGTCCCGGCCGTCGCAGTAGAGGCGGTCCTTCAGAATGTCCAGGTAGAAGCTGGACAGCTCCACAACGCAGAAGTCGTTCACCGCGTGGGACACGACGTGGAATTCATAGTCCAGATAGGCCCTCCGGCACTGTTTCACCAGGCTGTCCAGCCTGGTCAGCGCCCAGCGGTCCAGACTGTCCATATCCTCCGGGGGAACCAGGCGGTCGGTGGTGAAGTCGGAGAGGTTGCCCAGGCAGTACCGGGCGGTGTTGCGGAATTTCAGATAGTTCTGGCTGAGCTGCTTGAAGATCTCGCCGGAGCAGCGGACGTCGGCATGGTAGTCGGAGGAGCCGGCCCAGAGCCGGACGATGTCCGCGCCGTACTGCTTGATCAGGTCGTTGGGGTCCATGCCGTTGCCCAGGGACTTGTGCATGGCCCGGCCCTGGCCGTCCACAGTCCAGCCGTGGGTCAGGACCTGCTTGAAGGGCGCGCCCTCCCCCAGGGCGCCTACGCTGGTGAGGAGGCTGGACTGGAACCAGCCCCGGTACTGGTCCGCCCCCTCCAGGTACACGTCCGCCGGCCACAGCTCCGGCGTCCGGCGGCGAAGGGCGGCGTAGTGGGTGGAGCCGGAGTCGAACCAGCCGTCCAGCGTGTCGGTTTCCTTTTCAAAGGTTTCGCCGCCGCAATGGGGGCACTTGAGGCCCTGGGGGATCAGCTCCATGGCGTCCTTCTGGAACCAGATGTTGGAGCCATGCTCCCCAAAGAGGGCGCTGATGTGCTCGATGGTCTCGGGGGTGCAGACGGGCTTGCCGCAGTCCTTGCAGTAGAACACGGGAATGGGCAGGCCCCAGCGGCGCTGGCGGGAGATGCACCAGTCGGCCCGCTCCCGGATCATGCTGACCATCCGGTCCTGGCCCCAGGCCGGGGTCCAGGACACATCCTGGCAGGCCGCGACGGCCTGGTCCTTGAAAGCGTCCACGGAGCAGAACCACTGGGGAGTGGCCCGGAAGATGATGGGGTGCTTGCACCGCCAACAGTGGGGATAGGAGTGGGTGATCTCCTGGGAGGCGAAGAGGGAGCCGTTGGCTTTCATATCCGCCAAGATGACGGGGTTGGATTCCTCGGTGGTCAGGCCGGCGTACTTGCCGGCGTATTCGGTGTGGCGGCCCTGGTCGTTGACGGGCACCACCAGGTCCATGCCATAGCGCATACAGGTCTGGTAGTCGTCGGCGCCGAAGCCGGGGGCGGTGTGGACGCAGCCCGTGCCGGAGTCCATGGTGACGTATTCCGCGTTCACGAGCCGGGAGGTCTTGGGCAGGAAGGGATGGTTCGCGGTCATGTTCTCAAAGAAGCTGCCGGGATAGGCAGCCAGGACCTCGTAGTGGTCGAAGCCGCCCAGGGCCATGACCTTATCCGCCAGGGCCCGGGCCAGGATATAAGTCTCCCCGTTGTCCGCCTTGGCCAGAACGTACTCCTCCCGGGGGTGGAGGCACACGGCCATGTTGCCGGGCAGGGTCCAGATGGTGGTGGTCCAGATGACGAAGAAGATCTTCTCCCCGGAAAACGCGGAGAGCTTCCCCTGGTCGTCGGCCAGGGGGAATTTGACGAAGACGGAGGTGCAGGGGTCGTCCTGGTACTCGATCTCCGCCTCGGCCAGGGCCGTCTCGTCCTTGGGGCACCAGTAGACGGGCTTCAGTCCCTTATAGATATAGCCCTTGCGGTACATGGCCCCGAAGACCTTGACCTCCTCCGCCTCGAAGGCCTTGTCCATGGTCCGGTAGGGGTGCTTCCAGTCCCCCACCGCTCCCAGGCGCTTGAACTCGGCCATCTGCCGCTGGACATAGCTCTCGGCAAAGGCCTCGCAGGCGGAGCGGAACTCGGGGACAGGCATGGCCTTCCGGTTCAGCTTGTTCTTTTTGATAATGGCGGACTCGATAGGCATACCGTGGTTGTCCCACCCGGGAATAAAGGGGGTGAAATAGCCCATCATGGCCCGGGAGCGGATGATGAAGTCCTTCAGCGTCTTGTTCATGGCGGTTCCCATGTGGATGTCGCCGTTGGAAAAGGGCGGGCCGTCGTGGAGGACGAAGGGGGGCTTGTCCTGATTCTTTTCCAGCATTAGGCTGTACAGGTCCATGTCCTCCCACTTTTGCAGCATCCCCGGTTCCCGGTTGGGAAGGTTCGCCTTCATGGGAAAGTCGGTTTTCGGCGTGATGATGGTGGATTTGTAATCCATTGGGGTTGACCTCCTGCAATTCTAAATAAAATAAGCGCCTTTGTCTCTTTCTTAAGAGACAAAGGCGCGAAACCTCTGCGGTACCACTCTCGTTCCGGGGATCTCCCCGGCGCTTGCCGCGCTGTATCGGGCGCTCCCGGCGTGGCCTACTGCTTTTCGGCACGCTGCTCGGAGGGGATACGGTCCGGCCTCCGCCGCTGCCTCGCACCAGCCGGCAGCTCTCTGAAGGGGGTGGGCCAAACCGCCTGTCCTCGTCATGGCATTGCGGTTATTTCTTGTTGTTGTGGGTGGGGTCGTAATTCCGCCCGAACCGGAGATTGGTAAACTTGCTGGTGGTATCCGACGTGGGATGCTGGGGGGCCGCTTTGGGCGCGGACTCCTCCGTGGTGCCCACCAGGGACTCCAGGGTGTGGGCGATCTCGTCCGCTACGGCGTCCGCCGGGTCCGGCTGCTTGGGGGCCGGCGCGGGGCGCGCCGTCTTCTCATAGTCAAAGGCCTGTTGAGCGGGGGCGGCAGGCGCGGCGGGGGCTGCCGGCGCGGCAGTGGCGGCGGGGGCAGCGGGCGTCAGGGGCTTGTTGGCCTCCTTGATCCGGTCCAGTGCCTGGATGCAGGCCCGGAGCTGCTCCTCGATCTCGTCGATCTTGGCGCTGGCAGCCCGGCGGGCGTCGTCCACCCGGGCGTTCTCCGCGGCGATCAGGCCGTCGGCGTTCCGGGCGTTCTCCGCCGCGGCGGCGTTGGCGTCGCTGAGCATCTTGGCGCACTTGGCCTCGGCGTCCTTGACCATCCGGTCGCAGGTCTTCTGGGCGTTGACAATGGCGTCCTTCATGCTGGCCTCGTTCTTCCGATACTCCTCCAGCTTGCTCACCAGGACCCGCATTTTGCTCTTGAGCAGGGCGTTCTCCTTGTAAAGGGTGATATAATCCTCGGTCAGCGGCTCCAGGAATTCGTCCACCGACTGCATGTCGTAGCCGCCGAAGGTGGCCCGGCTGAAGGAGACCTGATCGATTTGCTGCGGTGTAATCATAAGCGCGATCCTTCCTTGATAAATCAGATGTAACTCTCAACCTCGCCCTGGAAGGCCTCCAGGTCGCCGACGATATCCATGCTGTGGGGGCAGAAGAGATAGGTGGACTGGGCGATCTTCTTCACCTTCCCGTCCACGGCGTAGACACAGCCGGACAGGAAATCCACCACCCGGCGGGTCAGGGCCTTGTCCACATTCTCCATGTTGAGAATGATGGCCTTCCGGCTGCGCAGATCGTCCGCCGCCCGGGCGGCGTCGTCAAAGGCCTTGGCATGGAACAGAACGACCTCCTGCTTGCTGCCGGAGGAGCCCATGCTCAGGACCTGGCCGGAAAAGCCGCTGCTGCCCAGGCTGGAGCTGCCGGAAACGGAAGCCGCGCTGGAAGCTGTGGAAACCGTGGTAGACGTAGAAAAGTCCGGAGTAGGATCCTGCTGGGCGGCGGACTGGGAAAAGGCCGACCCACGGCGGCCCTGCCGGGGAGCGGGATCTTCTTGGTCGTCGTCGGCGTAGTCTACCGGGTCTTCGTCGTCGTAATCATCGTAATCGTCGTCGGCGTAGGGCTGGGTGAATTTCTTTACATTGTCCCAAAAGCTCATAATTGATATATCCTCCTAGTATGTTCCATCATTCTATGGCTGGGGCGCGGCGTAGCGCCGGGGACCGAAAATCGCAGTCCCTACACGCACCATGGTGCTTCCGCAGGCGATGGCGTCCGCGAAGTCCCCGGACATCCCCATAGACAGAATATCTACACATACATTATCGTATTTTTTTGTCCCAATGTCAACAGAAAGGGCGAAAATTTCTTGAAAAAATTTGCGATTCTCTCCCGAATTTTGGCAGATCGGGGGGACGGTCATCAGGCCGCGCACCCTTAACGCGGAAAAACGGCCGAAATTTTCCACCAGAGGCAGGATCTCCTCCGGGGCAAAGCCCCCTTTGCTCTCCTCCCCCGCCACGTTGACCTCCAACAGAATGTCCTGGACGATGCCCTGCCGGACGGCCTCGGCCTGGAGGGCCTCCAGCAGATGGAGCCGGTCGGCGCTCTGGATCAGAGCGACCTTGCCCACCACCTGGCGGACCTTGTTGGTCTGCAACCGGCCGATAAAGTGGACCGGCGCGCCAAGGTAGGCGTTCTCCCGGCTCTTTTGCACCAGCTCCTGGACTCGGTTCTCTCCGCAGCAGTCCACCCCGGCGGCGATGGCCTCCCGGACAGCGGCGGCGTCGTTCATCTTGGTGGCGGCGCAGAGCTGAATCTCCTCCGGCTTTCTTCCGGCGGCCAGAGCCGCCTGGGCGATCTGGGCCCGGACCCGGGCCACATTTTCCGTGATTGACATGGGACCCCTTCTTTCTCTTTCTCCAAAAAATGAACAGGGCGGCAGGAGCCCCGCCGCCCTAGGATTCACGCCCCCGGCGCCGCCGACTTCAGCGGGCGGAAGGGAGCAAGGGTGGAGATGGCATGCTTATAGATCATTTGCTGCTTGCCATCCGACAGAAGCACCACCACATAGCTGTCAAAGCCAACGATGACACCCCGAAGCTGGAACCCGTTCATCAGGAACAATGTCACCGGGACCTTATCCCGGCGCACCTCCCGCAAAATCGCGTCCTGCAAATTGACGGCTTCCTTGACTGCCTCAGACATATGGATACCTTCTTTCTTTTGGGATACCCATATGGTAGCAGATTTCACTGTCGGATTCTTGAAGAACCTGTCGGGCTCGCGCAACAATTTTTGATTTTGGCTCCTCCGGGGTCCAGGCCAGCCAGTGCATGGCCGGATTCCGGCGGAACCAGGTGAGCTGGCGCTTGGCATAGCGGCGGCTGGATAGCTGGACCTTCTCCACCGCCTGGGCGAGGGGCTCCGCTCCGTCCAGCACCGACAAAAACTCCTTGTAGCCGATGGCCTGCATGGCGGTGGCGCTCCGGCTCACCCCGGCGGCCAGAAGCCCCTGGATCTCCTCCAGCAGCCCCCGGGCCACCATGTCCTCCACCCGCCGGTCGATGCGGTCGTAGAGGTCCTGCCGCCGGACGGCGGTGAGACCCAGGTAAACGGGGTCATATTTGGGAGGGACGGTCTGGGTCAGGCGGTTATGCTCCGTGATGGTGCGTCCCGTCTGGCGGTAGACCTCCAGGGCCCGAAGGATCCGCTTTTTGTCGGACAAGTGGAGCCGGGAGGCGGTCTCCGGGTCCACTTCCCGGAGGTGGGAGAGCATGGCCTCCATTCCCTCCGCCTGGGCCTGGGCCTCCAGCGCCTCCCGGAGGCCCGGGACCGGGCTGGGAGCGAAGTCCCCGCCCCGGATCAGGGCGTCCATGTAGAGCCCGGTGCCCCCGGCGATGACAGCGGTCCTGCCCCGGGCCAGAATGTCCTCCAAAATGGGTCCCGCCAGGGCGCAGTAGCGGCTGACGGAGAAGTCCTCCCCCGGGTCCGCCACGTCCAGCATATGGTGGGGGACCCCCTCCATTTCCTCCGGGGTGGGCTTGGCGGTGCCGATGTCCATGCCCCGGTAGACCTGCATGGAGTCGCAGGAAATGACCTCCCCGTCCAGCTCCCTTGCCAGGGCAACCGCCAGGGCGGTCTTGCCGGAGGCCGTGGGACCGGCGACGCAGATGATTCTCTCCATCCAGTCACGCCCCCACCAGCACGCCCACATTCCCCCACAGGGCCAGCCGCAGCAGCCCGCAGAGGAACAGGTGGGCGGGATAATAAACGTAGAAAAACCTGGGCAGCCATTTGCACGTCCCCCGCTCCCCGTTGTACCGGGCCAGCAGGGGGATGGTCAGCGCCACGCCCATTTGCAAAATGCCGTAGACCCGGTCGATGAACAGGAAGTACACCAGGGCGTAGACCCCGGCCCAGAGCAGCATTCCCGCCATTTGCTTTTTGAAATTCCCCCGGTTGGAGCCGATGTGGAGAATGGCCATGACGGCGGGACTGCTCCAATTGGCGGGGAAGGCCAGGACGCAGCAGCCCATTACCCCCAGGACCCGCTGCCACGGCTTTTGGAGCCAGGTCAGCTTCCCGTCGGAGATCGCCAGGGCCAAAAGCCCCAGCGCCAGGGCCCAGAGGACGCTGGTCTGGTTGAAAAAGGTGGTCTGGAAGGGCAGAAAGGGGATGCCGAAGGCAAAATTATAGGCAAAGTGGGAAAGGAGGGCAAAGCCCAGGAGCCTGCCCAGGTATTTTTTCCAATCCCGGGTGTAATGATACCCCTCCGCCACAAAAAACCACATGATGGGGGCGGTCAGGCGGCCCAGGAGGTGGATCAACAGAAAATACCACTCCGTGGGATAGCCGGGAAAGAGAACGTAGGTAAAGTGGTCCAAGGTCATGGCGGCGATGGCCACGACCTTCAGTTGATTCGCGCTGAAGCCCTTTTGTTCCATGCCCTATGTCCTCTTGAACTGCTTTTCCAACTGCTTTTTGCTGAGGGTGACGCAGATCGGGCGGCCGTGGGGACAGTGCTTCAGGTCCTCCCGGGCCATGACCTGCTCTGCCAGGGCCAGGAGCTCCCGCTCCTCCGTGTGCCAGCCGGCCTTGATGGCCGCCTTGCAGGCCACGGTGTGGAGCAGCTCGTCCCGGACGTTCTCCCCCTTGGCCCGGCGGCCCCGGAGCAGGTCGGCGGCCAGGGATTCGGCGGCCTCCGCCGCGTCGGCCTCGGACAGGTCCATGGGGATCTGGCGCAGAAGGACCGTGTTGTCCCCGAATTCCTCGATCTCAAAGCCCAGCTCCCCCAGCAGCGCCCGGTTCTCCATCAGGATCCCCGCCTCCTCGGCGGACATCTGGCAGGGAATGGGAGTCAGCAGGGTTTGGGAGGCCATGGGCTCCTGATTTGCCCGGAAACGGTCGAAGAGGATCCGCTCGTGGGCGGCGTGCTTGTCGATGAGATACGCCTGCTCCCCCTGCTCCACGATCAAATAGGTGCGGTACAGCTCCCCCACCAGACGCCAGGGGGCGGCCTCCGGCATGGGCAGGGCCGTCTGCTCCGGGGGCTCCTCCGGGGCGGGGGCCCCCGCCGGAACGGGGGACTTCGCCGCCGGCTCCTCCGGCTCCTTGGGCTGGGGAATGGTCACATTCTGCCGCAGAGGCAGCTTGGACGCCGCCGCCGAGGCCGCGTCGGGCCGGGCCCTGGGCGCGTCCTGAAGGGTCTGGGAAAAATGGCGGAATTCCTCCGCCGTCATGGACCGGTAAAAGGGCTCCTTCCGGGCCGGGGGGGCCGGGGCGCGCTGAATTGGCGCCGGCTGGGGGGAACTCTGGGGCGTCTGGGACGGCCGCTGGGGGCGGAAGCGGAGCTCGGGCCGGTCCGGGGCCTTGTTCAGCGCCCCCAGGACCCCGTATTGGACGCAGTCATAGACCGCCTTTTCATTCAAAAACTTGACCTCCGTCTTGGCCGGATGGACGTTCACGTCCACAGCTCCGGGGGGCAGACGGAGATGGAGCAGACACATGGGGAATTTGCCCACCATGAGCTGGTTTCGGTACGCCTCCTCCAGGGCCGAGGTCAGGAGCTTGCTCTTTACCGGCCGGTCGTTGACGAAGAAGGTCTGCATCCCCCGGCTGGGCCTGGCGTCGCTGGGGCGGCAGACAAAGCCCGTCAGGCTGTACCCCTCCCAGCGGCTCTCCACCTTCACCATGTTGGCCCAGTCCCTGCCATAGACACTGTAGGCCGTCTCCCCCAGGTCCCCGGTGCCGGGGGTGGAGAGGGCCTCCTTCCCGTCCTTGAGGAACCGGATGGCTACGGAAGGGTGGGCCAGAGCCTGGAGCTGGATGGCGGCGGCGCAGCGGCTGCCCTCCACGGAGTCGGATTTCATAAACTTCATCCGGGCCGGCGTGTTGAAGAACAGGTCCCGGATCAAAATGGTGGTCCCCTCGGGACAGCCGGCCTCGGCCTCCTCGGTGACGGTCCCGGCCTCCAAATGGAGGCTCACGCCCGCCAGACTGCCGGCGGTCTTGGTCAGCAGGTCCACCCGGCTCACCGAGGCGATGGCCGCCAGGGCCTCCCCTCGGAAGCCCATGGTGGTGATGGCCGCCAGGTCTTCCGCGGAGCGGAGCTTGGAGGTGGCGTGGCGAAGGAACGCGGTGCGGGCATCCTCGGGAGACATACCGCAGCCGTTGTCCGTCACCCGCAGGAAGGTCATGCCCCCGTCCCGGAGCTCCACGGTGATCTGGGAGGCTCCCGCGTCTACCGCGTTTTCCAGCAGCTCCTTGACCACGGAGGCGGGCCGCTCCACCACCTCGCCGGCGGCGATGAGGTTGGCGATCTGGGGGGTCAACTGAATGATCTTCGGCATACATCCTCCTTTCAATGGGTCCCCAGGGCGGACGCCATTCCCAGGGCGTTCACCCCCATGTGGATGAGGATGGGGCAGAGAATGGAGCCGCTCTTTTCATAAGCCCAGGCCAGGATCAGCCCGGCGGGCAGATATTGCAGGAAATTCAAGGCCAGCAGGGCGGGCGCGTACCGCCCCACATAGCTCAGCACATGGACGGCGCAGAAGGCCGCAATGGAGATGGCGTATGCCCAGGGCCGGCTCCACCACCAGAGGCCCCGGAACAGGACGCCCCGGTACAGACTCTCCTCCGCCACGGGCACCAGAAAGACGGTGCCAAAGGCCATGGGAAGATATTCCAGCCGGACGTTTTGGTACACGGAGGCGTCGTTGACGTTCCCAAAGCCGGGGTAGAGCCATTCCAGCAGCCAGCCCAGCGCCAGGGCGGTCAGGTAGTACGCCCCCAGGCCCAGGGCCGCCAGGGCGGCGCTCCTTTTCCAGGTCCTGGGAAGCTCCTGAAGGGTCTTCCGCCAGAAATCCCGGAAGATCCACAGCACCGCCAGAAAATTCACGGTGAAAAACACCACGTTCACCCAGGGCGCCGACAGAGGGCTGCCCGCCAGGGCGTTCAGCAGCACCAGGATCTGGGGCAGGAAGATGAGCTGGAAGAGCAGATATCGGATGCCCCAGCTCCGCTCCCAGGGGGTCATATCGGGGCCGGGGGCCTTGATCGGGTCCATGGCATCCCCTCCTTATTCCAACATTTTTTTCAGCTTGAAAAGCTCGTTGATGGCTTCGATGGGGGTCAAAGTCTCCACATGGAGATTTTCCAGGGCCCTGCACACGTCCTGGCTCCGCAGGTCCAGAAGACTGACCTGATCCTCCGGCTCCTTTTCATCGGGCCGGCGGGGCGGGGCGCCCTGGGCTTCCAGACTCTTTAGAATGTCCCGGGCCCGGTTCACCAGAGGGGCCGGCAGGCCCGCCAGACGGGCCACCTCTACGCCGTAGCTGTGGTCCGCCGCGCCGGGGAGGATCTTCCGAAGGAAGATCATCTGTTCTCCCCGCTTCTTCACGGCGATGGAGAAGTTTTTCACGTTGGGCAGCTCCGCCTCGATGTCGGACAGCTCGTGATAATGGGTGGCGAAGAGGGTCTTGGCCCCCAGGCGCTTGGGGTCGGCCACGTATTCCAGCACCGCCCGGGCGATGGCCATGCCGTCGTAGGTGGAGGTGCCCCGGCCGATCTCGTCCAGGATCAGAAGGCTCCGGGAGGTGGCGGAACGGAGGATGGAGGCCACCTCCGACATCTCCACCATGAAGGTGGACCGTCCCGAGGCCAGGTCGTCGCTGGCGCCGATGCGGGTGAAGACCCGGTCCACAATGCCGATGCGGGCGGCCTTGGCCGGGACGAAGGAGCCCATCTGGGCCAGAATGGTGATGAGGGCCACCTGCCGCATATAGGTGGATTTGCCGGCCATGTTGGGGCCCGTCAGAATGCACACCTGGCTTCCCGCCAGGTCCATATGGGTGTCGTTGGGGACAAAGAGACTGTCCTCCAGCATCCGCTCCACCACGGGATGGCGGCCGTCGGTGATGTCGATGCGGCCGTCCAGGCTGATCTCCGGCCGGACATAGCGGTTTCGGACCGCCGTCTCCGCCAGGGAGGCCAGGGCGTCCACCGCCCCCGCGGCGGCGGCCACGGCCTGGACCTTTCCCGCCTCTCCGGCCGCCTCCTCCCGAAGCTGGGTGAAAAGGCGGTATTCCAGCTCGGCCAGACGGTCCTTGGCGGTGATGATCTGATATTCCAGCTCCTTGAGCTCCGGGGTGATGAACCGCTCCGTGTTGGTCAAGGTCTGGCGGCGGATGTACTCCTGGGGCACCTGGCTGGCAAAGGACTTGGACACTTCAATGTAATAGCCGAAGACCCGATTGTATCCGGCCCGGAGGGTGCGGATGCCGGTCCTCTCCCGCTCCGCCGTCTCGATGGCGGTCACCGCCTCGGTCCCGCCCTTCAGCAAGCCCCGGAGGCGGTCCACCTCCGGGTCCGCCCCGTCCTGGATCAGGCCCCCTTCCCGCAGAGAAAGGGGAGCTTTGTCGCTGATGGTGCGCAGGATCTTCCCGCTCAGCGCCTCCATGGGGTCGATGGCCCCGGCCAGACCCCTCAGCAGCGGGGCATGGAAGCTCTCCAATTGGCGGAGGACCTCCGGCAGGGCTTGAAAGCCCGTCGCCAGGCCCAGCAGGTCCCGGCAGTTGGCCGTGCCGGTGGCCACCCGGGTCATGGCCCGTTCCAGATCGGTCACGCCGGCCAGAGCCTCCCGGAGCTGGCCCCGGGCGATGGCCTGGCCCGTCAGCTCCTCCACCGCGCCCAGGCGGCGCTGGATCTCATTGGGGTCCAGAAGGGGCTTTTCCAGCCAGCTCCGCAGGGTCCTGCTCCCCATGGGAGTCCGGGTCCGGTCCAGGACCCACAGGAGGCTCCCCCGCTTGTCCCGGCTCCGAAGGGTCTCCGTCAGCTCCAGGTTCCGGCGGGCGTCCATGTCCAGCTCCAGAAAACGGCCCGTGTCGTAATATTCCAGCTTCCGCAGATGGCTCAGATCATTTTTCCGCAGCTCTTGAAGGGTCCGCAGCAGGGCGCCGCAGGCGTAGGACGCGGCCTCTCTGCCGCCCAGGCCCAGGTCCGCCAGTTCCGCGTGGAAATGGGACCTGAGGGCCTCCGCCGCCTCCTGGCAGGAGCAGGGCCCTTCCCCGCCCTCGTCCAAGCAGCAGCCCAGCTTCCGCAGGGCTGTCTCCAGAGCCGGGTCCTTGACCCCGGGCCCGAAGCGCAGCACCTCCGTGGGGGCAAAGCGGCCCAGCTCCGCCGCGGCGTCGGCGGCGGAGGCGCTGGTGGTGGCGTAGAAAGCGCCGGTGGAGATGTCGCAGAAGGCCACGCCGTACTCGCCGTTTCTGCCGCAGACGCAGCCAAAATAGTTGTTCCGGCTCTCATCCAGCATGGCGCTCTCGGTGACGGTGCCGGGGGTGACGATCCGGGTCACGTTCCGGTCCACCAGGCCCTTGGCGGTCGCCGGGTCCTCTAGCTGCTCGCAGATGGCCACCTTGTAGCCCTTGGAGATCAGCCGGGCGATGTAGGAATCCACGCTGTGGTAGGGCACGCCGCACATGGGGGTCTGCTCCTGGACGGGCTTGCCCCGGTCACGGGTGGTCAGGGTCAGGTCCAGCTCCTTGGCCGCCAGGCGGGCGTCCTCGTCGAACATTTCATAGAAATCCCCCAGGCGGAAAAAGAGGATGCAGTCCCGGTTCTTCTCCTTGAGCTCCCGGTACTGCCGCTTCATGGGGGTGAGTTTTTCTTCTTCCATCTAGCTTTCCTCCAGCCTGCCCGTCAGGCTCCAAGTGGTGGCTCCGGTGATCAGGACCGGGGCGAAGCTGCCGATCCGGTCCTCCGGCCCCTCCAGGCGGACCAGCCGGCCCCCTTCGGTCCGGGCGGTGAGCAGGTCCTTCTCCCGGCCGTCGATGAGGCAGGTCAGGGTCCGGCCCACGTAGGCGCGGTGGATCTCCTCGGAAATGGCGTTTTGCAGTTCGCAGAGCCGGTCAAAACGCCGGCTTTTCTCCTCCTTCGGGGTGGGGTCTGGCAGGGACGCCGCCGGGGTCCCGGGCCGGGGGGAGAAGAGAAAGGTGAACAGCGCGTCGTAGCGGACCCGGGAGATGAGGGACAGCGTCTCCTCGAAATCCGCCTCCGTCTCCCCGGGGAAGCCCACGATGACGTCGGAGGTCAGCACCAGCCCCGGCATGACGGACCGGGCGTAGTCCACCGCCCGCAAGTAAGCCTCCCGGTCGTAGTGCCGGTTCATGGCCTTGAGGATCCGGCTGGAGCCGGATTGGAAGGGCAGGTGGAGCTGCTTGGCGATCTTGGGGTAGGCGGCCATGGTGTCAAAGAGCTTCTTCCCCGCGTCCCTGGGGTGACTGGTCATGAAGCGGATGAGGAATTCCCCGTCCAGGGAGGCGATGGCCGCCAGCAGGTCCGAAAAATCCCAGCCCCGGTCCAGGTCCTTGCCGTAGGAATTGACATTCTGGCCCAGGAGGGTGATCTCCCGGCAGCCCGAGGCGATCAGCTCCCGGCACTCCTTGAGGATTTCCTCCGGCTGGCGGCTCCGCTCCCGGCCCCGGACATAGGGGACGATGCAGTAGGTACAGAAATTATTGCAGCCGTACATGATGGAGACCCACGCCTTCAACGGGTCGTCCCGCACCACGGGCAGGCCCTCGGCAATGGCCCCCGGGCCCTCCTCGGAGAGAAAGACCCGTTTCCCCGTAGTGAGGACCCGGTCCAGGACCTCGGGAAAGCGCCACAGCTCCTGGGGATCGAAGACCCCGTCCACATGGGGATAGCTCTTTTTCAGCCGCTCCACCACGGTCCTCTGGCCGGCCATGCAGCCGCACAGGAAGATCTTCTGCTCCGGGTGACGGCGTTTGGTGTGCTGTAGCGCCCCCAAGTTGCCAAAGACCCGCTGCTCGGCGTGCTCCCGGATGGCGCAGGTGTTCATCACCACCGCGTCGGCTCCCTCGGCGCCGTCTACGATGCGGTAGCCGCACTGGACCAGCAGGCCCCGGATGCGCTGAGAGTCGGCCTCGTTCTGCTGGCAGCCGTAAGTCTCCACATAGGCCGTGGGGGCCTTCCCCCGGCCCTGCCAGTAGGCCGCGATCCGGCCGCAGAGGGCCAGTTGGGCTTCCAGGGCGGTTTCCGGGATCTGGGTGGTCTGATTCATAGGAAGGAACCTCCGTTGGTCGTTTTGAAAATCTATTTTACCATTTTTGCGCCGGTTTTGCAAGGCCCGGCGGCGGATTTGTAAACAATTTGTCCGGGCTCTTGCATTTTTCCGCGGGACATGGTAAACTAATCCCAAAAAAATCCAACGAAGAAAAGAGGATGCCCATGAACTGTAAATTTTGCGGCGCTCCCCTGGAGGAGGGCGTGACCCTCTGCCCCGCCTGCGGGAAGGACAACGCCGACGAAGCCTCCGCGGCGCCGGCGGTCCCCGTTCCGGAGACGCCGGAGGAAACGCCCCCGGAAGCCTCCGCCCCGGCGCAGGCGTCCCCCGAAGGCCCGGCGCTCGGCGAAGACGCCCCGGAGGGCGGCACGGAGGCCCCCGGCGAGGAAACAGCCCTATCGGAGGAAGCCTCCGAGGGCGATGTGGAAACCCCCAGCGAGGAAACCGCCCTGGCGAAGGAATCCCCCGAAGGTGATGTGGAAACCCCCAGTGAGGAAACCGCTCTATCGGAAGAAATCACCGAGAGCGATGTGGAGGCCCCCAGCGAGGAGGAGGCCCCCGCGCCTAAGAAAAAGAAGACCTGGGTGGTAGTGACGGCGGTCGCCGCGTTGATCGCCCTGGCCATCGGTCTGGCGGCGGCGGTGTTCTACGGCGTCAACGGCGGCTTCACCCCCAGGGAAAACAACGTCCTTTACAAGGACAGCTACACCGTCACCGACGAGGAGGCCGTCCGGGCGGCGGACAAGGTCGTCGCCTCCATCGGCGGGGAAAAGCTGACCAACAGCCAGCTCCGGATCTACTACTGGACCCAGGTCTACGACTTCCTGGGCTCCGACTATGCCGCCTATCTGGTGGACTACACCAAGCCCCTGGACCAGCAGCAAACCGGGGACGGCTCCAACTACCAGCAGTATTTCCTGGACGTGGCCCTGGAGACCTGGCACCGGTTCCAGGCCCTGGCCCTGAAGGCCCAGGAGGCCGGCGTCGAAATGGACGACGCCCTCAAGGAGGACCTTGCCAACTTCCCGGAGACCGCCGCCAGTCAGGCGGAGTACTACGGCTTTGAAAGCGCCGACGCCATGCTCCAATCCGACATGGGCCCCGGCGTCAGCATGGACGACTATCTGAAGTATATTGAGCTCTACTATCAGGGCTACAGCTATTTCAACAGCCGCTACGAGGAGATCAACCCCACCGCCGAGGAGGTGGCGGCCTATTTTGAGGAAAACGCCGAAACCTATGCCTCCCAGGGCGTCACCAAGGAGAGCGGCCGGATGGTGGACGTGCGCCACATCCTGATCCAACCCGAGGGCGGAACCGTCGGCGAGGACGGAAGCACCGTCTACACCGACGAAGCCTGGACCGCCTGCCTGGAACAGATCCAGGCGGTGTATGACGAGTGGCTGGCCGGCGACGCCACGGAGGAGACCTTCGCGGCGCTGGCGGCGGCCCATTCCGTGGACAGCTCCGCTTCCAGCGGCGGCCTCATCAGCAACATCTACGAGGGCTACACGGTCCAGCCCTTCAACGACTGGTGCATGGACCCGGCCCGGGCCTACGGCGACCACGCCCTGGTGAAGACCGAGTACGGCTATCACATCATTTTCTTTGTCGGCGGCCAGGAGATCTGGTATCGCTACGCGGAAAGCGACCTCATCGGCCAGACCGCCAACGAGATCGTGGAGGCGGCCATGGCGGACTACCCCATGGAGGTCAAGTACCGGAACATCGTCCTGGCGGACGTGCGTCTGGCGGAAGAATCCTAAAGTAAGGCCGCTCCGGTTTCCCGGAGCGGCCACAGCTTGCCAAATAGCCTTTCCGAGTTTGCCGTCCGCAGACGGCAAACCCATTTCAATCATTTTTTGCCAGGGCGTGTACCTGGCAAAAAATACCTCTCAGGCAGCAGTAGTGCGAGCTGTGCGCCTCCGGCGTACAGCGAGTGCGCGGTTCAGCCTGCGATCCCCTCCAAATGGAAGCCCAGCGAAGCGGGTCCCATTTGGGAGGCTGTCAAAAACGAAAGTTTTTGACAGCCTCAAAGCACCATGCACAGCGTCCCGGCGCCCAGGAGCAGGCAGCCGATCCATTCCTTGGCGCCAAATTTTTCGTGGAGGAACACGCAGGCCAAGACCAGGGTGATGACCACGCTGAGCTTGTCGATGGGCACCACCTTGGACGCCTCCCCCAGTTGGAGGGCCCGGTAGTAACAGATCCAGGAGGCCCCAGTGGCCAAGCCGGACAGGATCAGGAATAACCAGCTCTTTTTGCCGATGTCCGTTACCCCCGTCTGGGCTCCCGTGATAAACACCATCCCCCAGGCCAAAACAAGCACCACCACCGTGCGGATGGCGGTAGCCAAGTTGGAGTCCACCCCCTGGATGCCGACCTTTGCCAGAATGGAAGTCAACGCGGCGAAGAAAGCGGATAAAAGCGCGTAGAACAGCCAAGTCATCTTTCCGATCGCTCCTTTTTAAGATATTTCTATATTCTATCATAGCAAGAAGAAAAGCCCAGAAAAAACTGGACTTTTCGACCGCCCCGGGCCGCCTATTTCTGGCGGCCCGCCGTTTCTTTTTTCGTGAAGGAGACGCCGGCGACCTTGGGACCGGCGTTGGCCGCCACGGCGGCGCCGATCTGGAAATAATTGGCGGGACCGTAGCCCACCCGGGCCACCATGGCCTTCTCCATCTCGTCCCGGCAGGACGCGTCGCAGCCGTAGATGACCTCATAGGGGGAGCCGGGGATCATGTCCTCCACGGTCATGTCCGCCAGGCGCTCGATCAGGCGCTTTTCCCCCCGGCACTTGGCCGCGGTGGTGATCTGACGGTCAAAAATCTTCATCACGGGCTTTAGGCCCAGCTTGTCCCCCAAAAAGGCGGCGGCGGTGGGGATGCGGCCGGAACGGGCCGCGTATTTCAGAATGTAGATGCCGAAATAGATCTCCCGCCGGGGAAGGATCTCCCGCAAATAGGACACGATCTCCTCGGCGGAGGCGCCCTTCTCACGGAGCTTGGCCGCCTCGATCACCGGGCCGCCGTAGATGCCGTTGTAGCCCATGCCGTCCACGCAGTAGATGTGCATCCCGGCGTGCTCCGGGTGCTCCTGGCGGAAGTTCTCCACCGCCAGGCAGGCGTTTTCATAGGTGGCGGAGCCCTCGGAATTGATGAGGACCAGGATCAGGTCCTCCGTCCCAGCCGCCGCCTCCCGCTCGTAGAGCTCCTGAAACTGGTAGGGCGTGATCTGCGAGGTGGAGGGCAGCTCCGGGATCTGGTCCATCAGGCGGTAAAACTGCTCGTTGTCCAGGTCCACCCGGCTCAGGTAGGACTTGCCCCCCAGGGTCACCAGGAAGGGCAGCATGGAAATGTCATACTGCTTCTCGTCCGATACGGAAATGTCGCTGGCGGAGTCGGTGTAAATGCGGATCTTGCTCATAAGCGGGCTCCTTATGTCTGTAGAGTAGGGATATTATAGCAGGATTTTTTTGACACGTCAACAACATTTTTTGCTTTTTGTTCAAAAAACAATGCTAAATTTTGTTCAAAAGGCACACAGCGTGGCAGGCGATCCCCTCTCCCCTGCCGGAAAAGCCCAGGCCCTCCTCGGTGGTGGCCTTGACGCTGACCCGGTCCCGGGAGAGGCATAGGATCGACGCCATATTTTCCGCCATGGCGGGGATGTAGGGCCTCAGCTTTGGGGCCTGGGCTAGGATGGTCGCGTCGATGTTCTCCACCCGATAGCCGGCGGAGGTCAGCAGGTCCCCCACCCGCCGCAGCAGGAGCAGGGAGGAGACGCCGGCATACTGGGGATCCGTATCGGGGAAATGGGTCCCGATGTCCCCCAGAGCCGCCGCCCCCAGAAGCGCGTCCATGACCGCGTGGGTCAGCACGTCCGCGTCGGAGTGGCCTAGGAGGCCCTTTTCATAGGGAATGTCCACCCCGCCCAGAATCAGACGGCGGTTTGGCGTCAGGCGGTGGACGTCGTAGCCATGGCCGATCCTCATAGGCCCGCCTCCAAAATGGCGGCGGCCAGGACCAGGTCCAGGGGGGTGGTGATCTTCAGATTCCGCTCCTCCCCTTCCACCAGCTTCACGGACATCCCCAGCTTCTCCACAGCGGAGCAGTCGTCGGTCAGGGTCTCCCCCGCTTCCAGGGCCTTTTTCAGCCCGCCGCGAAGCAGATCCAGGTCGAAGACCTGGGGCGTCTGGACCGCCCGAAGCCGGTCGCGGTCCAGGGTGCTCAGGACCACGCCCCCCTGAGTGGCCTTGACGGTGTCCTTCAGCGGAACGGCCGGGGCGGCGGCGCCATAGGTGTGGGCGGCGCGGACGGTCCGGTCGATGAGGGCGGCGGACACAAGAGGCCGGGCGCCGTCGTGGATGGCCGCCAGCTTCACCTGCTTAGAGAGGGCGTTCAGACCCAGCCACACCGACTCGGGCCGGGTCTTTCCCCCCGCCACCACGGCGGTGAGCTTGTCCAGGCCGGAACAGAGGTCCGAGGCCGCCACGATCTGATCCTCCCGGACCACCAGGACCATTTCCTTCACGGCGGGACAGTTTTGGAACGCCTCCGCCGTCCGGCGGAGGACCGGGGTCCCCGCCAGGTCCGCCAGGATCTTATCCGTCCCCTCCATGCGGCGGGAGGCGCCCGCCGCCACGATCACCGCGCCGCAGTAGCCCAAAGGCAGGGCGGCCCGCATGACGCCGGTCACCGCGCCGGTTATATTGGAAATTCCCATATTTTACAGCTCCCCCACCAGTTTTTTGTAGGCGGCCCCCCGGACCGCGAAGTTGGCAAATTGATCGAAGGCCGCGCTGGCCGGACTCATCAGGACCACGTCCCCCGGCTCCGCCGCGGCGGCGGCGGCCCGGACGGCGGCAAAAAAGTCGGAAC
Source organism: uncultured Oscillospiraceae bacterium (assembly GCA_947625965.1). Taxonomy (GTDB): domain Bacteria; phylum Bacillota; class Clostridia; order Oscillospirales; family Oscillospiraceae; genus Faecousia. Next base: position 3,555 of record CANQQO010000007.1, on the reverse strand, counting down.
AGTCATAGATCTCCGGTTCTCCCGGGGCGTATTCGGGGCAGGATTCCACCGCCTGTCGAATTTTGGGGCCTGTCGCGCCGCCCAGGAACAGCTTTTTCACCTTTTGGCAGATCGCGGGCCCCAGGGGATCGTAGGGGATGTGCTTGTCATAGCCGCCGGCGATGAGCAGGACCTTCTCCGGGAAGCTGGCCAGGGCGGCCATGGTCCGGGTAGGCGAGGAGGCGATGGAGTCATTGTAATACCGGACGCCGTCCTTGGTCCGGACCAGCTCGATTCGGTGCTCCACCCCCGGGAAGGTGCGGGCCACCTGCCGGACCGCCTCGTCGGGGACGTACTCCCCCGCCGCCAGGAGAGCGGCCAGGTAGTTTTCCACATTGTGCTCCCCGGGCAGGAGAATGTCGGACCGAGCCACGACCGTCCGGTCCGGGCGGCGGAGAAACGCGCCGTCGCTCCAGGCGCCGTTGACCGGGCCTTTGCGGGAGAAGAACAGGGTCCGGCCGCTGCCGGTAAAACCGGCGGTGATGGCGTTGTCGGCGTTGAGGATCAGAAGGTCGTCCCGGGTCTGGAAGCGGAAAAGGTTCTTCTTGGCCTCCACATACTCCGCCATGTCCTTGTGAATGTCCAGGTGGTTGGGCGCCAGGTTGGTCACCACGGCGATGTGGGGACTGGCCTTCATATCCAGGAGCTGGAAGGAGCTGAGCTCCACCACCGCCAGGTCCGACGGGCCCATCTGGGGACATTTGTCCAGCAGAGGCGTGCCGATATTGCCCCCCAGCCAGACGGTTTTCCCGGCGGCGCGGAGCATTTCCGCGATCAAGGTAGTCGTGGTGGTCTTTCCGTCGGAGCCGGTGACGCCGATGATGGGGCAGGGACACAGGGCGAAGAAAGCGGCCATCTCGCTGGTGACCTCCGCGCCCCCCTCCCGGGCCCGGGCCAGGGCGGGGGTATCCGGATGAAGGCCGGGGGTGCGGAAGATCACGTCCTCCGTCAGGTCCTTCAAATAATCGTCCCCCAGGACCAGGCGGCAGCCCTGGGCCTCCAGGTCCAGCACCTCGGGCGGCAGCTTCTCCCGGGCCGTCCGGTCCCGGCCGGTGACCTGGCAGCCATAGCACAGCAGCAGCCGGACCAGCGGCCGGTTGCTGACGCCCAGGCCCAGCACAGCGATTCGTTTCCCCCGCAGAGCGGTAAAATAGCGGTCAAATGCCTCCATAATCCACCTCATTGAAAAAAAGATTCCCCTATAGTATAACTTGCGAAAAAAGATTTTGCAAGATATTTGACAATCTTCCTTGAATCGGTTACAATATCCAGGCGACCGGGTCGGACAGCCGCGGGGGGAGGCCGAAAGGCCCCCCGTGAGGAAAGTCCGGGCTCCGCAGGGCAAGGATAACGGGTAACGCCCGCCGGGGGTGACCCTAGGACAAGTGCAACAGAAAGATACCGCCGCGCTCCCATAATTGGGGCCCCGCCGGAACGCAGGTTCCGGCGAGGAAAAAGAGGAACAGCGAAATGAGTGAGCTTCGCCGCTTGTGGCAAAGCGAAGGATATGGAGCTTGTTCCACTCCCCCAAAAATGGGGCCCCAACGGAACGTCGGTTCCGTTGGGGAAAGGAGGAACAGCGAAATGCGTGAGCTTTGCCGCCTGCGGCAAAGCGAAGGATATGGAGCTTGTTCCGACGCGGTAAGGGTGAAAAGGCGCGGTAAGAGCGCACCCGGCCCATGGAGACATGGGACCGCTGTAAACTCTATCCGGAGCAACACCGTGTGTGGGACATGAGGCTGGCCCGGCCGTCCCCAAGAGGTGGCTGGATCCCGCCGGCAACGACGGGACTAGATAGATGGCTGTCAAGACAGAACCCGGCTTACAGACCCGATCGCACAAGGCGGCCCCCAAAAGGGGCCGCCTCAGACTATTTTGGACGCTCCGCCGTAAAAATGTGGGCCGCCTCCGTCTCGTCGCAAAAAAGGAGGGTCAGCTCCTTGGAAAGCAGCTTCGCCGTTTCCCCGGGCGGGTCCGGCCAGAGGGGCAGGGCCAGATCCCCGCTGTAACGCAGAAAGCTGGCCTGGCTTTTGTCAACCGACAGGACCAGCCGGCCCCCGGGGCGCAAAAGCTCCCGGATGCGGCGCACAGCCCTCTCCTTTTCCTGGATGTGGAAAAAGGTCAGACTGGAATAGACCCGGTCAAAGGTCCTGTCAAAAGGGTAGTCAAGAAAATCACCCGCCAGGAGGGTCACGTTTTTGCGATCCGCCAGATTCTCCCCCGCCCGGGCCAGGGCCGCCGGGGACAGGTCGATGCCCGCAAAGTCCCCGCAGAGGGGAGCGACGCGGCGGGCCAGGCGGCCCGTGCCCACCCCCAGCTCCAGGACCGAAAGCTCCGGCGACAGTGCCAGCCGCTCCAGAAAAACAGAGCCGTCCCAGCGGTCCATGTAGGCCCGCAGGGGCTCCGGGTCCCGGGCAGGGTCGTCGCCCAGGGCCGTCAGGGCGTCGTAATAGGCGGAAACAGTCAGCTCCTCCGGCATTTTTCGCTCCTCGCTGCAAAAATCGGCCCTGGCGGAAGCCAGGGCCGGTTCGTTTTTGGGAATTAGTCGCCCTCGATCTCGGTGACAACACCGGAACCAACGGTATGGCCGCCCTCGCGGATAGCGAAGCGGAGGCCCTTCTCGATGGCGATAGGGGTGATCAGCTCTACGTGCATCACGACGTTGTCGCCGGGCATACACATCTCAACGCCCTCGGGCAGAGTGATGATGCCGGTCACGTCGGTGGTACGGAAGTAGAACTGGGGACGATAGTTGTTGAAGAAAGGAGTGTGACGGCCGCCCTCTTCCTTGGACAGGACGTAGACCTGGCCGGCAAACTTGGTGTGGGGATGGATGGAGTTGGGCTTGGCAAGGACCTGGCCCCGCTCGATGCTCTTCTTGTCGATGCCGCGGAGCAGCGCGCCGATGTTGTCGCCAGCCTCGGCGAAGTCCAGCAGCTTGTGGAACATTTCGATATCGGTGACGACGGTGTTCAGCTTGTCCTCCCGCAGGCCAACGATCTCGACAGGCTCGTTCTTCTTGATCATGCCGCGCTCCACACGACCGGTGGCCACGGTGCCACGGCCGGAAATGGTGAACACGTCTTCCACGGGCATCAGGAAGGGCTGATCGGCCTTCCGGTCGGGGGTGGGGATCCACTCGTCAACGGCGTCCATCAGCTCCCAAATGCACTTGTACTCGGGGGCGTTGGGGTCGTTGGACTCGCAAACCAGCGCGTTCAGAGCGCTGCCGCGGATGATGGGGGTGTCGTCGCCGGGGAAGCCGTAGAAATCCAGCGTCTCGCGGACTTCCATCTCCACCAGCTCCAGCAGCTCATCATCGTCCACCTGATCGACCTTGTTCAGGAACACCAGGACGGAGGGCACGTTCACCTGACGGGCCAGCAGCAGATGCTCCTTGGTCTGAGCCATGGGGCCGTCGGAAGCGGCGATGACCAGGATCGCGCCGTCCATCTGCGCGGCGCCGGTGATCATGTTCTTGATATAGTCGGCGTGGCCCGGGCAGTCAACGTGGGC
>CANQQO010000006.1 GCA_947625965.1 uncultured Oscillospiraceae bacterium | reverse complement strand
AGTGCGCGGTTCAGCCTGCAATCCCCTCCAAATGGGAGCCCAGCGAAGCGGGTCCCATTTGGGAGGCTGTCAAAAACGCTCGTTTTTGACAGCCTCAGCGGCCAGCGGCCGCTCCCAGACGGTTTTCCTGACGGGAGGCCCAGCGGCTAAAGTAGGTCCTTCCGCCCTCCCGCTGGAGAATGTGAAGGTATTCCCGGGCGGTCGGGGTGTCGCCCCGGTTCATGGCGTCCTGGGCCAGGGCCTGGGCGGCGTCCATCCGCCGGAGAAGGTACTGGGCATGGTCGCACTGTTCCTTCAGCCACTCCGCCTCCACCGGCTCCCCGGTGATGCAGGCCGCCTGGTTCCTGTGGAGGCGCAGGCTCTCCGCCAGATTCCGGGACAGGGCGGGCTTGCTTGCCCTGGCGGCCTCCACCACCTGGGAAAGGGACCCGATGGCCTTGGCGGCGCCCTCCATGTCCCCGTCGCCCAGGCAGTAGCGGCTGTAATTGTTGTAATACAAACCCCGGAGGGCAATATCCTTGGCATAGGCGGGATCGTCCGGAGGGCAGAGAGTCTCCATGGCCTTGCGGAAGTCCCCGTCGGCGGCGTAGCCGTCGGCCAGATAGGCCCGGGCAATGATATAGCTGGCGCTGTCATGCCGCAGCCGCTCCGGCACGTCCCGGTAGCGCTCCACAAACAGCTTGGGATCCATGTCCACATGGAGGATGCCCAGCAGCTTGGTCTGGACCTGATTGGCCACCACGCTGGACAGCAGCCGGGCGGCAATATAGCCCACCGCCAAGGCCGCCACGGTGGAGATGGCCGATAGATAGATCGGATAGGATTGATCCCGGAACCAGATCAGCACCGCCAAAACCAGCGCCGCCGCCATGGTGCCCCAAAAGGCCAGCCGGCTCTGCCAAAATCCCTGGGTCATGTCATGTCCTCCCTTGGAGTTTTTCTACATTATACGATATCTCAGTGGGTTTTGCAAGATTTATCCGCGATTTTGGGATATTTTGTACCCGTCACAAAGTTCGGCTAAAATAAATTCTATTATTTGTTTTCTGTAACGAAGAATAGGGGTTTCCTTTTTTGTCGAAATAAGTTATAATGTATATGTTTTAAGGGAACGCCTTAGGAAATCATGTGAACTTTGCATAAATGTCTGAGGAAGGCTGGTGACGCGGAATGGTATGTATAACAGCACTGATGGACAATTTGCCCTCCGAGCACAAGGCCCTCGTGAACGAACACGGATTGTCCTACCTGATCCAGCGGGGGGAGGAGCGCATCCTGTTCGACTGCGGCGCTGGGGAGGCCCCCTGGCGCAACGCCCGGAAGCTGGGACTCTCCGTGGCGGGGCTGGACGCCGTGGTCCTGAGCCACAGCCACTATGATCACGCCGCCGGTTACCGGGATCTGCTGGAGCAGGGCGGCGGCAGCAAGAAGCTCTACACCGGTCCCGACTTTTTCCAGCGGAAATATGCCTATGACGGCAGAAAATACACGGACCTCTCCTGCGGCTTCGGCGGGGCGTTCCTGTTGGCCCATCAGGTGCGGCAGGAAGTGGTCACGGATGTGACGGAGATCGCCCAGGGGATCTACCTGGTGGCGGATTTCCCCCGGGTCCATGATTTTGAGACCATCCCGGCCCGGTTCGTCCGCAGGACGCCGGAGGGCTTCGTTCCCGACGATTTTCACGATGAGATCTGCCTGGCCCTGGATGTGGGGGGCAAGCTGGCGGTGCTGGTGGGCTGCTCCCATCCCGGGATCCTGAACATGATCCGGCGGGTCTACAACGCGCTGCAAATGCCCGTGTGGGCGGTGTTCGGCGGGACCCACCTGGTTGAGGCGGACAGTGCCCGGGTGAAGGCCACCGTGGAGGCTCTGAAGGACTGGGGCCTGGAGGTGCTGGGCCTGAGCCACTGTTCCGGCGCCGACGCCGAGTGCGCCATCGGCCGGGACCCAACCGTCCAGAGCTGCCATATGGCCGTGGGCGACTGCGTCTTCTTCCCGTGAGGTAACAAAATGCTCCTGGAATCCCTGGCAAAAGAACTGGTGTCCGTCACCTCCGCCCTGGTGGGGGGCCGGACCATCAATATCATGAATACCGACGGCATCATCATCGCCTCCACGGAGACGGAGCGGATCGGCACCTTCCACCAGGGGGCTCTGGAGGCGGTGCAGACCGGCAAGACCGTGAACATCCGCCGGGATCAGTTGGCCCAGTACCCCGGCGCCAAGGAGGGCTGCAATATGCCCCTGCGGGTCAGCGGGTCCATCATCGGCGTGGTGGGCATCTACGGCGACCCCAGCGAAATACAGCCCCTTGCCCATCTGCTGGAGGTTTATGCCGCCAAGTATTACCAGTTGGAGGCCATGGCAAGCCCAAGGCTTGCGGAAAACGAAATGCGGGGCCGGGTGCTGGGATATCTTCTGAACTCCTCGGAGACCGCCGTGACCAACGCCCTGGCGCTGATGGCATCCCACAAAATTCAACTGACTTTCCCCGTGGCCGTGGCGGTGATCTCCCACCTCAGCGGCGCGCCGGTGACCTTCCCCCAGGAGCCCCTGGCGGGGGCCCTGGGAAGCTACCTGGACCCCCAGGCGGACGTCTGGGGCGTGGTGGACGACCGGCTGGTGCTGGTGATGAGCGACCGGGCCCAGCCCCTGGCCGCCAGGCTCCGCCGGAGCGAAAGCGGGGAAGCGGCGCTGCTGAGCAGCTATCGGATCAGCTTCGGGGAAATGTGCAGATCCCTGCTGGACATCCGCTGGGCCTATGAGCAGGCCCTGATCCTGGACGCCACCTCCCCGGATGTCTGCAACGACATCCAGCAGCTATCCACCCGGTGCCGGTATATGCTGGCCCACGCCGCCGTGACGGAGGCTCCCTTTTTGAGCACCCTCTACGACCGGCTGTGCCGGGAATTCTCCCCGGAGGAGCGGCGGACCCTGCTGAAAAGCGCCGAATGCTACTATGACTCCGGCCGGGCGGTGAATAAGGCCGCCGCGGAGCTGTTCATTCACAAAAACACCCTCCAATACCGGGTCCGGCGGCTGCAAAGCGCCCTGGGGCTGGACCGGTCCGGGGAATTCCAGCGGGAATATTTTATCCGGCTCCTGGCGGAGCTGTATAAGCGTAAGCAGGGCCTGCGGGCTTTGTAATAAAAAAATCAGGAGGTAGAAATCATGCAAACGTTCTTACTGTTTGGCATCATCATCCTTGCGGTCGTGCTGATGGTCCTCGCGATTTCCAAGCTGAAGATGCACCCGTTCATCGTCATGGTCGTCATTGCCATGGCCGTGGGTCTGATCTGGGGCGCCATTTACCCGGATTCGGGCCTGACCCCCGTTGAGGTGGTCAACAAGGTCAAGAGCGGCTTCGGCAACATCATGACCAGCATCGGCATCGTCATTCTCTGCGGTACCATCATCGGCACCATTCTGGAGAAGACCGGCGCCGCCCTCACCATGGCGAACACCATTTTGAAGCTCGTCGGTGAGAAGAACAGCGTGGTCGCCATGGGCGCCGTGGGCTATGTCACCGGCATCCCCGTGTTCTGCGATTCCGGCTTCGTGGTGCTCTCTCCCATCAGCAGGGCTCTGGCGGAGCAGTCCAACACCTCCCTAGCCGTGATGGCGACGGCCCTCTCCGGCGGCCTGTACGCCACCCACTGCCTGGTGCCTCCCACTCCCGGACCCATCGCCATGGCCGGTACCCTGAGCGCCGACCTGGGCCTGACCATTCTGGTGGGCCTGCTGGTGTCCATCCCCGCCACCGCCGTGGCCATTATCTACGCCAAGAAGGTGGCCGGCACCGTCAAGATCCCGGCAAACTCCGAGTACACCCTGGAGCAGCTAAAGGAAAAGTACGGCAAGCTGCCCTCTCCGCTGCAGAGCTTTGCGCCGCTGCTGCTGCCCATCATCCTGATCGCCATCGCCTCCATCGTGGACTTCCCCAGCAAGCCCCTGGGCACCGGCGTTGTGTATCAGATCATCATGTTCATCGGTAATCCCGTGGTCGCCCTGATGCTGGGCGTGTTCCTGGCTATGACTCTGATCCCCAAGCAGGAGAAGGAGAATACCCTGAAATGGGTCACCCAGGGCGTTGTGGATTCCGCCGCCATTCTGGCGATCACCGGCGCCGGCGGCTCCTTCGGCGAGATCCTGAAGGCCCTGCCCATTGCCGACTCCGTCGGCGGGCTGGTCAATTCCGGCCTGGGCGTGCTGATCCCCTTCATCATCGCCATGATCCTGAAGCTGGCCATGGGCGCTTCCACCGTCGCCATGATCACCACCGCCGGCATGATGGCGCCGATGATGGAGAGCATGGGCCTCACCAGCCCCCTTGCCAAGGTCCTGGTGGTCCTTGCCATCGGCGCGGGCTCCATGGTGGCCTCCCATGCCAACGACTCCTACTTCTGGGTGGTTTCTCAGTTCTCCGACATGAAGACCGAGGAAGCCTACAAGTGCCAGACCGGTATGACCGCCGTCATGGGCGTTACGGTCATTATCGTGGTGTTTGTCATTTCTCTGTTCGTGTAAGTCCATAAGATTGGGCCGCCGCGCCAGCCGGCGCGGCGGCCTGAGGCTGTCAAAAACGAAGGTTTTTGACAGCCTCCCAAATGGGACCCGCTTCGCTGGGCTCCCATTTGGAGGGGAATGCAGGCTGACCCGCGCACTCGCTGTACGCCGGAGCGCACAGCTCGCACACTCTCAGCCTGAGAGGTATTTTTTGCCAGGTACACGCCCTGGCAAAAAATGATTAAAAACCATTTGCCGTCTGCGGACGGCAAACTCGGAAAGGCTTTTTTGACAAGCTGAGGTTGCCGCGCCAGCCGGCGCGGCGGCCTTTCCACATAGAAGGGAGTTGTAAAAAATGACTTTGCGCCAGGACGCGGACCGGATCCTCCGCTCCGCTCTCCAAGCCGCCATGCCGGACACCGCCGTGAAAAAAGCCCTGGCCTCCGCCGACTTCGGCCCCGGAAAGCTGATCCTGATCTCCGCCGGAAAGGCCGCCTGGCAGATGGCCAGCGCCGCCGTGACCGAGCTGGGCGACCGGATCGACGGCGGCGTTGTGGTGACGAAATACGGCCACAGCAACGGCCCCCTGGGCCGCCTCGACATCTACGAGGCCGGTCATCCGGTGCCGGACGAAAATTCCTACCGGGCCACCCAGGCGGCAATCGACGCCGTTACGGGCCTGACGGAGGAGGACACGGTTTTGTTCCTGCTCTCCGGCGGCGGGTCGGCCCTCTTTGAAAAGCCTCTGATCCCCCCGGAGGACCTGTCCCGCCTGACCAAGGAGCTTCTGGCCTGCGGGGCGGAGATCACGGAGATGAACACGGTCCGCAAGCGCTTTTCCGCCGTGAAGGGCGGGAAATTCGCATCCCTCTGCGCCCCGGCGCAGGTCCAGGCGGTGGTCCTCTCCGACATCATCGGCGACCCCCTGGACATGATCGCCTCAGGTCCGGCCTATCCCGACTCCTCCACCGCCGGGCAGGCGTGGGAGGTGGTCAGGAAATACCATCTGACCCTGACGCCGGAGATGGAACGGCTCCTTTCCGTGGAGACCCCCAAGCGGCTGGACAACGTCCGGACCCAGATCACCGGGTCCGTCCGCCAGCTCTGCGCCGCGGCGGAGACGGTCTGCCGGGAGCTGGGCTACCGGCCCACGGTCCTCACCGCCAGCCTGTCCTGCACCGCCCGGGACGCGGGCGTGATGCTGTCCAACATCGCTCAGTATTACCGGGACAGTCCCGAGAGCCTGGCCTTCATCGCCGGCGGCGAGACAGTGGTCCACCTGACGGGCCACGGCAAGGGCGGCCGGAACCAGGAGATCGCCCTGGCGGCGGCCCCCGGCATCGCGGGCATTCCCGGCGCGGCGGTGTTCTCCCTGGGCTCCGACGGTACCGATGGGCCCACCGACGCCGCCGGCGGCTATGTGGACAGCGCAACGGCGGAAACGCTGAAAGGGCAGGGGATCGACATCTTTACCGTCCTCCAGGACAACGACGCTTACCACGCTCTGGAAAAGTGCGGCGGCCTGCTCAAAACCGGCCCCACGGGCACCAATGTCAACGATATTTCCGTGCTTCTCTTGAAAAAATGACCCTTGGCCCCGCCAAAAGCGGGGCCAAAACTTGTTTTTTTGACAAAAGTGTGGTAGTATAATACTAAAAGTGTTGTAATTTTAGGAGGGAAATCCATGGAACTTTGCATTGACGGCAGGAAGATCACTCCCCGGTCCGGCCAGAATCTCTGGGACCTGGTCCGGGAGCTGGGGATGGAAGGGGATCGGCTGTCCCAGCGGCCTCTGGCGGCCAAGCTGGCCGGGGAGGTGTTCAACCTCAACTATATTCCCGTCCGGGAGCAAGAAAACGCGGGGGAGCGGCCCTCCATCCGCCGCGCCATGGCCGCGTCCAGGGGCCAGGTCCAGCTACTTCGGATCACCGACCCCACGGGCCGGGACGTCTATGTCCGCACCGCTCAGTTCGTCATGTTCCTGGCCATTTCCCGCCTCTGGCCCCAGGCCAGGGGGAAGATGGACTGCACCGTGGGCCCCGGACTCTACGTCCAGGTCCTGAACGCCCCCACCTTCTCCGCCCAGGCCCTCAAGGAGGAGATGCGCGCCCTGGTGGCCGCCGACATCCCCCTGATCCGCCGGAGAATGCCCACCCGGACCGCCATCGATCGCTTTGCCGCCGCCGGCCAGACGGACAAGGCCCGCCTCCTGGCCTGGCGGGCGGAGCCGGACTTCGACGCCTACGGCTATGAGGATTTCCTGGATTACTATTACGGCGAGCTGGCGCCCAGCACCGGCTTTTTGTCGGTGTGGGACATGATGCCCGCCGAGGGGGGCTTCGTCTTCCTGTTTCCTGACGAGCGAGACCCGGACCGGGTGGCGCCCTTTGAGGAAATGCCCAATTTCTACGCGGTCTACGCCGAGGGCGAGCGCTGGTGCCGCCTGATGGAGTGTGAGACCGTGGCGGACCTGAACGACCTGACCCTGGGGGGCGGCATCCGGGAGCTGATCCGGGTCAACGAGGCCCTCCACGAGAAGCGCTTTTCCCAGGTGGCGGACCTGGTCTGCGCCCAGGGGGCCAAGGCCGTGATGCTGGCGGGACCTAGCTCCTCCGGCAAGACCACCTCCGCCCACCGCCTGGCCACCCAGCTCCGGGTCCACGGGAAAAAGCCCATCCTCATGAGCCTGGACGACTACTACCTGGATCGGGACAAGATCGCCCCGGGCCCCGATGGCAAGCTGGACCTGGAGCACATCAACACCATCGACACGGATCTGTTCCGCAGTCAGCTCTCCCAGCTCCTGGCGGGGGAGACGGTGGAGCTGCCCGCTTTTGATTTCCTGACGGGCAAGCGGGTCTGGAGCGGCAGGCGGCTCCGTCTGGAAGAAGACGCGGTGATCATTGTAGAGGGCCTTCACGGGCTGAACCCGGTCCTTCTTCCGGAGGGCCTGAGCAAAAACCTCGTTTTCAAGATGTACGTCAGCCCTCTGCTGCCCCTGAACCTGGACGACCACAACCGGATCCCCACCAGCTACCTCCGGCTTCTCCGGCGCATCGTCCGGGACTATGAGACCCGGGGCGCTTCGGTGGAGCATACCATCTCCATGTGGGATTCGGTCCGCAGGGGGGAGAAGCGATGGATCTTCCCCTTCCAGGAGAAAGCGGACGTGATCTTCAACAGTTCCACCCTCTACGAGCTGGCGGTGCTGAAAAAGCACATCTTCCCCCTGCTCACCGCCGTGGAGCCGGAGCAGAGCTGCTATGACCAGGTCCGGGGCATCGTGAAGATTTTGAATTTCGTCCAGGAGGCGGATGTGGACGACGAGATCCCTCCCACCAGCCTGGTCCGGGAGTTTATCGGCGGAAACAGCTTCTACCGATAAAAAACCTGACCCCACCGTTTCGGTGGGGTCAAAGTGTCCTTATGGAATTAGGCGCTCTGGCCGCTGCCCTGGGTACCCTGCTGGCCGGTGGAATCGTTCCCCTCGCTGGCGCCGGATGCGCCCTGGGACTCAGAGGGCTGGCCGCCCTGGTCGCTGCCCTGAGTACCCTGCTGGCCGGATTGCGAATCGCCCTCCTGGCCGCCCTGGGGATTGCTCTCCTGACCGCCCTGGGGATCGGACTGCTGACTGCCCTGTCCGCCGGTGCCGCTTGGGCTTACGCCGCTCGTGCCGGAGCCGTTCGGATTGGTCTGGGTGGAGCCGGGGGTTTTCACAACGTTGGGATCCGGGCTGGGATACCGCAGCAGAAGGGACACCAGCAGGCACAGCAGCACCGCCGCGAAGCCGATGCTCATCCAGCGGCTTCTGGGCCGCAGCAGCTCCCCGCTTAAGTACAGATATCCAATGCCCAGCGCGGAAACGCCCAGGCACAGCAGCGCCGTAATGACCTTCAGCCAGGTCACGCCGAAAGCCGAGGCCAGCAAAAACAGAAGAAAGACCACGCCGTCTCCAATCAGGAAATAGGTCATGAATTGTTCCATTTCCCGATACCGGTTCCGCTTTCTTGCCATGAAGATCCCTCCCACATTACTTGGTAAAAATACTATATCATACTATATCACATTTTTTTCCAAAATGCAAGGCTTTGTATGTTGTAAAATAGAGAGGGTGATTGACGCAAGATATGGTAGATTTAATTTGAGCATAACACAATATATTGCGATTTTGGATGTGGCCTCTTTTTTCCTGCGTTTTGGGTTTTCTTAAAACTTCTTAAAATTTCTCATTTTGGCTACTGAATTTTAGTACGATTTTTAGTACGGACCTTAGCGCATTTTACAAGGCCAGGGCTTTAGAATCTAAGGATTGGAAGGCTTGCTTTTTAGCATCCATGGTGGCTTCACTGTAGATATTCATGGTCACGGAAGCGTTGGCGTGCCCCATTACCTCCTGAATAACCTTGATGTTGGAGATGTTCTCGCATAAGCGGGTGCAGAAGGTGTGGCGGATGTTATGCGCCGAAAAGCGGGGCAGAATCAGCGGGGAGCGATGCTCTTTCTTGGCGTGGGCAGTCTCCTGTTCATTATAGCGCTCGATAATTTTTAGGATATCATAATCTACAACCGATCTAAGTAAAAGATTTCCATGTTTGCTTATAAATACAAAACCGGAATAGCCATCGATACAAAGATTGCTGAAACCGGAGCTCATTTGCATCCTACGAATATTCATCAGCGCCTCTCGTACCTCCGGCAGCATGGGTATAACTCGGTTGCCTGCACTGGTTTTACACGGGATGATGAAATGCCGCGTCTTGCTCTCGCCGACAGGCTTAATATAGGTGGACCCATGATTGATGGATATAATGTCGTGCTCAAAATCGCAGTCGTTCCAGGTAAGGCCGGCCGCTTCACCAAATCGGCAGCCAGTGCCGAATAGGAAGATGAAAAACGGTAGCAGACCTTTGGCTCGTGGATCGTTCCGCACGAAACCCAAAAAGGCTGTTTGCTCATCAATAGTGAGGGCGCGGCGCTTTTCCGGCCGGTCAGCCGCCAGGATTTCGTCCATAGCATGGGACGCGGGGTTCATGCGGATAAGTCCGTCCCGCACAGCGATGTCAAACACCTGCGAGAGAATAAGCTGAACCTTGCCAATAGATCTTGCCCGAAGCCCCACATCATAACGCAGATGAAAATAGAGCTTTTTCACGTCGCTGTAGCGGACCTTTGTCAGTTCCATCCTCCCGATTGGATCTGGGCAGATATGTTTCTTCCAGAAACTGTAGTAATCGGCGAAGGTGGATTGCCGGACGATTTTTTGCTTTTGCGCCAGAAATTCCTCGATTCGCTGGTTCAGTGTTGCCCGCTTGGCCCGCCCGGCGTCGATATTGTCCGACACGTCTTTGAGAGCGTCCCGCTCCAGCTCCCGAAGACATGGACCGGGCTGCTTTCCGGCTGGCGTGCGGTCCGTCTGCGTCAGGGTCCAACTGTACAGGAACCGAGTCTCCCCGCTGGCGCTTTTATAGCGGTACATATACCGCCCGTCTGACTTCTGATATTCTCCAGGATTGAGTTTGCGATTTTTGTTGTCGCGTCTTTCAGACATAAGAGCCTCCTTTCAAGAGGAAAGACGCAATACAAGTATGTAGACCCATTATATCGTATTGCGGTAAGGACGGTGCAGACCTGTGATCTATGTGTGTGATGCGATCATGGGCTCCGGGAAGTTCAGCGCTGCCATTCGATTTATCAATGCCCATCCGGAGAAGCGGTTTATTTATGTGGCGGTATATCTGGATGAGGCGGAGCGAATAAAGAATGCTTGCCCACGCACCAGATTCGTGGAACCAAGCGAGAAGATTATCGTCAAGCTGGGCATCGATGGGTTCCGTGGTAAGGTCGAGAAGTATTCCGTCGGCCAGAGCCAGGAAGCCCTGCGCCAGGCGCTGATCGAAGCCAACAACGGCAAGACCTACCTGGATATCCGAGACATCCGGGACGGCAAGTGCGTCGGCCTGTTCTCCATCATCGAACAGATTCTGAACGTGACTGTGGTGGAAGGTCTGCAGGGCGACGAATACTTCAACAGCTTCGTGGAGTTCCGCAACGTGGCCCAGGGCGACTCCCCCGAGTTCATCGTGGAGGACTACGACCTGTATGTGGTGGCCGAGGTTGCCGACGGCACCCAGGGCATCCGCCGCCAGCGGCTGAGCGGTTCCACCTCCACCACCATCCCCACCTCCATGAAGGCGGTCCGCATCTACGAGGAGCTGAACCGGGTCCTTGCCGGTCGGGTGGACTTCAACACCTTTATCACCCGGGTGTCCGAGTCCTTCCGCCAGAAGCTGCTCAACGACATCTACACCCTGTGGGGCGGCGCCACTGCCGACCAGTTCGGCGGCGAGACCTACTTCCCCCAGGCCGGCGCCTTCGACGAGGACGAGCTGCTGGATCTGGTTGCCCATGTGGAAGCCGCCGCCGGCGGCAAGCCTGCCACCATCGTCGGCACCAAGAAGGCTCTGCGGAAAATCAAGGAGAGCATCGACAGCGACGGCGCCAAGGACGAGCTCCACGCGATGGGCTACGCCGGCAAGTTCTACGGCACGCCCGTGGCCGTAGTGCCTCAGCGCTACAAGGTGGGCACCACCGACTTCATCATGGCCGACGACTATGTGACCGTGATCGCCGGCGACTCCAAGCCCATCAAGGTGGTCTACGAGGGCGATCCTCTGGTCCTGCTGGGCAACCCCATGACTAACGCGGACCTGACCCAGGAGTACCTGTACGCCGAGAAGTACGGCATGGGCATCCTGCTGGCCGGCCGGAACACCGGCATTGGCCGCTACGAGATGACCTAAGCATCTACATACGCCCGGCGGTGTTCCGCCGGGCTTGAAAGAAAGGATATGAACTATGGCAACCACCAACACAAGAAAGAGAAGCGCCGCCAAGAAGGCGGAGACCGCCGCCCCGACCCCGGAGGAAGTGGTCCAGGAGCAGCCCGCGCAGCCCATCGTCCCCAAGGAGGTTGACCCGAACCAGTATGTAACCGTGCGGAACGGGTTCCACGGGAAGCTGATCTACCGCAGCTCCCGCACCGGCGAGAAGTTCGTCTGGGGCGCCTTTGGAGATGAGCAGGAGATGGAGCTTCGGGAATTGCGGAACGCCAAGAACACCAGCAAGAAGTTCTTCGAGAGCAACTGGTTCATGTTCGACGAGCCGTGGATCGTGGACTATCTGGGCGTGCGGCAATACTACCGGAACGCCGTGCCCATCGACCGGTTCGACGATCTGTTCAAGATGAAGGCGGCAGACCTGAAGCGGGTGCTGAAGGAGATGTCTGACGGACAGAAGCGCTCCGTCGCCTACCGGGCCAAGGAGCTGATTCGGGACAACGAGATCGATTCCCTTTCGGTGATCCACGCCATCGAGGAGGCTTTGAACATCGAGCTGATCGAGCGGTAAGGAGGGACTATGACGATTTCCTATGATGTGATCGAAGACGCGTTCCTGTCCAAAATCACAGAGTTCGAGCTGCTGAAGATCCCGGAGGGAGGACGGACTACCCTCCTGGACGGGTATCTGAAACGGGCCGCCAGCGGTTTTAGGAAAAACTGCAAATACGACCTGACGGCGGTGGACGACGTGACCCGGGAATTTACACCGGACTTCCTGGAGGAGGACGCCGACGAGCTGGTGGAGATCCTGTCCGAGGGGATGATCGTCCAATGGCTGAAACCCTACATCTACAAGCAGGAGCTGCTGGAAAACGCGCTGAACACCAGGGACTTTACCACCTACTCCCCGGCGGAGCTCTCCAAACAGGTACGGACGACCTATGAAAAGGCCCAGAGGGATTACGTCCAGATGGTCAGAGAGTACAGCTACAACCATGGCGCTCTGACGGAGCTGCACTAATGATCGAGACGGCGGCGGGTACGCCGGTTTCGGATGAGCTGGTTGGGCGTTTCTTTGACTCGCTGATCAACAGCTTCTTCAAGATCCTGCCCATTCGGGAGAGCAACGAGCCAAGCCTGACGGTTTACATGGAGAGCCTGCGAAACGAGCTGATGGGCTGCGGGGATCTGATCGACGGGCTGGCCCTGGACTCCAGGTTCCTTAAGCTCCTGGCGATTTTACAGTTCCTGATCGAGAGCCCCACCGCCACGGTGCCAACCGTGAAGCGGGAGGTGTTCAAGGCCATCCGGGTCTGCGAGCAAATGCGGGAGCAGTACAAAGGAGCTGGCTGAAATGGGAATGTGGGGCCTTTACCAAAGCAGGGTGGACGCCCACGGCGGCACAAAGCGAGGGGCAACCCTGGAGCGGGAATACCGCTTTTTGAACACGAAGCTGCCGGACAGCCTGTCCTACCACACGGCGGAGATCTACCCTAGCGCCTACGGGTACAACATCACCTCCCAGGAGGCGCAGGAACACAAGATCACCCAAAATGTGGCCATTATCAATTCGGACAACTTAAACGAGAAGTCGATCTTCTCCCTTCCCCACGAGGACATTAAGCTGGGTTCGCTGGTCTACTGGATGGAGAACTACTGGCTGGTGAACGAACGGGACGCCAACACCACGGTGTATACCCGGGCGAAGCTGATACAATGCAACCACCTTCTGAAATGGATCTCCAGAGATACCAGACAGATCATCGAGCAGTGGTGCGTCGTGGATGACGGGACGAAATTAACGTATGGCACGCCCCATACGGTATGGGCCCCTCTCCTCCCGAGTAACAAGCCTGCCGCCCACCCCCACGTTGGCGGGGAGCTATTGATGATTGTTAAACCCAATATCTTTCGTTTGCTGGTACAGTTCTACCGAATGTATCCATGCCGTTAGCTCGTGCGGCAAATATCTCTTGTGCTTTTTTCCTGTCTTGTGCTACACTGTTCATGGCGATTGGGTGCTCTCGTTCAGAATCGTGTGTGGGAACGTTATTCTAACGAACTCAATCGCCTTTTTCTATCCCCCCCTGAGTCTCATATATATTGCAATGCTGTACATAGGACAATACAATCAAAAGGACAATAACTTTATAAACTGCTTCGGGAAAAAGTGGGATGCCACACCGCAGGGTGAAAGAACCGTTCGTTTTCGGCAATATTTTGATGACCAGTTTACATAAATATGTCTTTTTTTAAAAAAATATGAAAGAAATTGGAAAAAAACTATTGAAAAACGGAAAATATATGGTATAATCACAAGCAGAAAAGATTTGATTATGACATATGAGGTATGGTAAATTATGAGAGCTAAATCAATTACTGGATCGAGTCTGTCATTGATTTTCTGCGTTGCAGGGTATATCGCATATGCTTACGCAATTTCTAATGATAATAGGATACTTATAATTCTTACAGCGCTAATTTATTTTTTCCCTTTATTTGTAGATTTCTGCGAAGACTTTCAATCTTTGCGAATTGGCAATGCTAATGTATTCTGGGCATTAGTTGTTTGTTTCGCTATCGGAATAATTCATTTGGTACTTCTTTTGTCTTGTCTTATTATAATACCCGCTAATTCTTTTCAGGAATCAGTTTCACCAGGAATACGCATGTTAATTATAATTCTTCCGATCGCGAGTTTGCCAATTAAATTTTATCCACTTGGCGTTTGCATAATGCAACTTTTCAATCGAAATTTTGGGAAGCGCAGGATTACCCAATATGCACATAAAAAAGCAAACAATTATAAAAAGGGTAAGGTTGATATAAAATGACTGACGTTATAATAATTATTATTGCAATATGTGTTATAGCTTCTCTTTCCTTTTACGCTGCATATAGAGTCGTTATACATAACAAAACAATATGCGCACAAGAGCGAGAACAAAATGGAGATGTTTATTTGGATGATATTTGTGAAAAGTATTTACGTTTGACTAATATCAACTAATTGAAGGACTTCAGGAAATGAAAGAATCTACATTTTATAAAATATGGGACAAAGTTATTTTGCCTACATATGATAGTTTATTAACTACCCATGGCAAGTTATGTCTCCCTGACTGCACAGCAGAAGAAATAAGAAAAAACTATAATGAAATTATTGCATACGCAAAAGAGCATTATATGATGGATGAAAATGGTGTCTTAAATCGGCATAAAGTGGCTTCTGCGATGATGATTGCCATTTTAAAAGTGAAGCCAATAAAGAAAATTGATCCAATATATTATAAACCGGACGAAAATGGTCACTTGCTCACGTGGCCATTTAATGAACACCTAGCAATCACTGTAGCTCTTTCTCTTCTTTGCACCTTTATTTATGCAAGAGTGGATTACGCATTCTGCGGAAAGCCTGTATCTCGAGCTATTTTTGAAGATGTTTGCGAAGAAGACAGAGATATATTTGCATCCGGTGTTCCAATTACAGCTAAAGAGCGTGACGATTGGGAGCGTGAGTTATATCAGATCAGGCAGGATGGCGCTTATAACTTGCTTTCATTTGCGCATATTCTTAATGGGATCGAGGAACGCTCCAGGCTGAAGTATTTTCTTAAGCATCCTGAGATAAAACCTACGCACTCCAATTATCTTACAGATGAGCATGTGGAAATGCTTCTTGCTCAAGATTTATACTAACATGAATTTAGGTTCTATGTCAATAGTTGGGGTAGAGAAAAACACGGCAAAAGCATTTACTTTTATTCATCCATAATCGCGCAGATTTTACGAATCTTTATGCAAGCTACTCGTTTGAGTAAATAAAAAGTAACCGAATTTGACATAGAAAGCCCCTCGTTAAGGGATAGTCTGTCCGGTTCTGGCGCAAGAAAAAAATAAATGCTGTCGCCGTGCAGAGAAAAATGCAGTAATAGAGATTGAATCGGGACATCCGGGTACTGTCAAGAGTTATGCACAAATTTTATAAGCCTGTTATAAGTCTGGTAGAAATCCGTTACCTTAGTCGGTGAAACCGCTTTGGCTGTCTGCTAACTTACCAGCACATCATCAGAGATTCCATGGTCTCCAAGTGCTTCGTGCTCATGTACTTTTTGTTGCCTCATAGTGCATCCGTAATGTCCTATGTTTGTGTAGCAACTTTATTGTACCAAAGACCGCAAGCCGTGTCTACTTCTTTGCAATATGCAATTTGCGTAACTTATTGTACCTTATCTAGAGGGGCTCTTATGGGCCCCTCCCTTTTTGCAAAATGGGAGGGCCGCGTTTTGCAGCCCTCCCTCATACTTGTACTGGTCTTCATGATTTTTAGTAAATTTTTAGTAAATCCTTCGTGAGTCAATGACATGGGAATTTGATGGTTCTACATATTGTGGAAAAAATCAGGAATTAGGAACAATGGACACAATATATTGTGGCATGAAAATGAGGGAGCTTATTTAGTTGCATTTTTTTCCAAAATGCAATAATTTTGAAAGATTCTTTCAAATACTTGCGTAAGTGGAAATTTAATGCTATAATAGGCACGAATATACAGTCAAGAGGGTAGAATTCCGCTATGGCAGAACCGCAGTACCATCTGGAGGGCATCGTTCACACGAAAAACGACTTGCGGGAGGATTTTGAAGGTCCCCTGGACGTGATCTTCTTGCTTTTGAGCAAGAACAAGATCGAGATCCAGGACGTGTCCATTTCCGCGATCTTGGAGCAGTATCTTGCCTACCTGGAGGAGCGGAAGCGGCTGGATATGGATATTGCCAGCGAATTTATCGCCATGGCCTCCCACCTGATGCTCATTAAAACGAAAATGCTCCTCTCCCAGGCGGAGCGGGAGGAGGCGGAGAGCGAGCTGGATGTGCTTCGCCAGGGCCTTGCCCAGCGTCAGCGCCGGGAGGCCATGGAGCAGATCCGTATGGCCGTGACGGTCTTGGAGCCCAGGAACGAGATCGGCCGCAGTCAGTTCATCAAGGGCCCGGAGCCCCTTAAGCGGGATGGGACCTACCAATACCGCCATCCCCTGTCCGATCTGAGCGCCGCCTTGGCTGCCATGTCCGAGCGGATCCAGCGGAGTCTGCCCCCTCCTAGGGGCAATTTCCGGGGCATCGTGGGCAAGGAGCCCTATCCCGTCACTCGGAAGGCCGGGGAGGTCCTGCGCCGGCTGGTGCTGCGGGGGATGGAGAAGCTGAAAAATCTGTTCCGGGGCAGCCGGAGCCGGTCGGAGATCGTGGCCACGTTCCTGGCCATTTTGGAGCTTTGCCGCCAGCGGAAGGTGATCCTGGAGGACGGGGCAGAGGAGCCCCAGGTCCGGCTGAATCCCGAAGGGAAGGAGGAAACGGTCTGATGGAACAATTGGAGCTGAGCCAGATGGAGCTTCAGCGGGGCATCGAGGCCATCCTCTTCGCCGCCGGGGAACGGGTAGAGCTGAACCGCCTGGCCGCCGCCCTGGGCGCGGACAAAAAGGACGTGGCCCTCGCCGCCGACACTCTGGCGGATCAACTGGCCTTTGACCGGCGGGGCATCCGGGTCCTCAAGCTGGAGGACGGCTATCAAATGGTGTCCTCCGGGGAGATGGGGGACCTGGTCGCCAGGGCGCTGGAGACCCGGAAGCCGCCTAAGCTCTCCGCGGCCCAGTTAGAGGCCCTGACGGTCATCGCCTACTACCAGCCTGCCACCCGGGCCATGGTGGAGCAGCTCCGGGGAGTGGACAGCGGGTATACCATCGCCTCCCTGCTAAATAAGAAACTCATCGAGGAGGCGGGCCGCCTGGCGGTGCCGGGCCGGCCCATCCAGTACCGGACCACGCCGGATTTCCTCCGAACCTTTGGCCTGTCCTCTCTGGAGGAACTGCCCTCCATTGAAAAGGTGGAATTTGCCGGGGAGGAGGGGGAATAATGGGTTGGTGGATCGCCCTCGCCATCCTGGTCCTCATCGCCATTCTCCCCTTGGGCATCCGCGTGGTCTATGACAGCGGCGGCCCCCGGATCAGTCTGGTGGCGGGACCGGTCAAGGTCCGGGTATTCCCCGGGAAAAAGAAGAAGCCCCTTCCCGGCGAGGAGGAGAAAAAGCCGAAAAAAGAGCCTCCCAAGGAGGACAAGCAGGGGAAAAAAGCGCCGGAAAAGAGCTCCGCTCAGAAATCTCAGCCCTCCGGCGGCAGCGTCACGGATTTTCTGCCCCTGGTGCGGATCCTTCTGGACCTGCTGAACGGCTACCGGAAAAATCTCCGGCTGGATATCGTGGAGTGCAGGGTCATGCTGGCGGGCGAGGACCCGGCGGACTTGGCGGAAAACTATGGCCGGGCCTGGGCCGCCATCGGCAATCTCTGGCCCAGACTGGAGCGGTACTTCGTCATTAAGAAGCGAAATATCGACGTCCAGTGCGACTTCACGGCGGAGGAGACGACCCTGTTCCTCCGGGCCCAAATCACCATCACCGTGGGCCGTCTGCTCCGTGTCACCGGGTGGCACGGCCTGCGGGCGGCGGCGCGACTGATTAAAATTATGAATCAAAGAAAAGGCGGTGCGACAACATGAGCCAAACTCTTCCCAATATGCTGGAAAACACCATCGCGAAAATTCGCGAAATGATCGACGTCAACTCCGTGGTGGGGCAGCCCATCACAACAGGGGACGTGACCATCATCCCCATCTCCAAGGTCAGCGTGGGCTTCGCCGGAGGCGGGTCCGACTTTGTGTCCAAGAACGCGAACAAGCAGGAAAACCCCTTCGGCGGCGGCGCCGGCGGCGGGGTGAAGGTGACGCCCATCGCCTTTCTGGTGGTGAAGGACGGCTCCGTGCGGATGCTGCCCGTGGCCGCGCCCGCCAATACCACCGCCGACCGGGTGGTGGAGATGGTCCCCGACGTGCTGGACAAGGTGGCCGCCTTCCTGGACTCCCGGACGGAGAAACCCGCCGAATAATTTTTCCCGCCCTGGCAAAACCTAGGCCGGGGTGAGAAATAATGAAACGATGGATTTCCTGTTTGGCCGCGGCCTTTCTGGCCGCCGCCATGCTGACGCCTGCCCGGGTCTCGGCGGTCTCCGCCCACAGCGCCGTGGTGCTGGACGCCCAGACCGGCAGACTCTTGTATGAAAAGAACGGCTTCGACCGGAGCCTCATTGCCAGCACCACCAAGATCATGACGGCCCTCATCGTCTGCGAACAGTGCAACGTCCTGGACCGGATGCGGATCCCCAAGGAGGCGGTGGGCATCGAGGGCTCCTCCATGTATTTGAAGGAGGGGGAGGTCCTGACCCTCCAGGACCTGCTCTACGGCCTGATGCTCCAAAGCGGTAACGACGCGGCGGTGGCCCTGGCCATCTACTGCGGCGGCACCGTGGAGGGCTTTGCCGGTCTGATGAACGACAAGGCCCGTCAACTGGGGATGACCGGCTCCCACTTTGTAAATCCCAACGGGCTGGACGCTCCCGGCCACTATTCCACCGCGCGGGATATGGCGGTGCTGGCGGCCTATGCCATGGAGAATCCCATTTTCCGACAGACGGTGTCCACCAAGACCGTCACCGTCGGGAACCGGAGCCTGCGGAACCACAACAAGCTGCTCTGGCAGTTGGAGGGCGCCGAGGGGGTCAAGACCGGCTACACCAAGGCGGCGGGCCGGATCCTGGTGTCCAGCGCTACCCGGCAGGGGCGGCGGCTCATCGCAGTCACCATGAACGATCCCAACGACTGGGCCGACCACAAGGCCCTTCTGGAGGAGTGCTTTACCCGCTACGCGGTCCAGACCCTGGTGTCCCCGGGGGAATGCCTGGGGGTGGCCGAGGTGGCCGGCGGGGAGACGAGCCAGGTGCGTCTGCTGGCCCAGACCGGCTTTTCCTATGCCCTGGCCCCGGAGGAACAGGTGCGGGTGGTTCTGCCCGGCCCCGGGTTCCTCTATGCCCCGGTGGCGGAGGGCCAGGCGGCGGGCGTCGCCCATCTGATGCTGGGGGACACGGAGATCGGCCAGGTGCCGCTGCTCTGCGGTGAGACTGTGGAACGGCTGGCCGAGCCGGAGCAAAAGGTCCCCTTCTGGAAACAATGGTTTGGAGGCGCTGCCCATGACTGAGCGGCTGCAAAAGCTCCTGTCCCAGCGGGGGGTGGCCTCCCGCCGGGAGGCGGAGTCCCTGATCGCCGCCGGGAAGGTGACGGTCAACGGCCGGCCCGCGTCCCTGGGGGACAGGGCCGACCCCGAGACGGATCGGATCGAGATCGACGGCAGATCCCTGCCGCCCCTGGGGCGGCGGGTGTACATCCTGCTTCATAAGCCAAGAGGCTATGTCACTACCCTCTCCGACGAGCTGGGCCGCAGAAACGCGGCCTCGCTGGTGTCCGGCTGCGGCGTTCGGGTCTATCCCGTGGGCCGCTTGGACATGGATTCGGAGGGGCTCCTTCTGTTTACCAACGACGGCGCCTTTGCCCAGGCCCTTGCCCATCCCCGCAACGGGGTGGAGAAGGAATACCGGGTCTGGGTCCGGGGATACTCCCCGGAAAAGCTGCTCCCACTGTCCCAAAGCGTGGTCCTGGACGGCTATGCGATCCGTCCGCCCAAGGTCCGGCTTGTCTCCGCCCGCCAGGACCGGGCGGAGCTGCTGGTGACCATCGGCGAGGGCCGGAACCGTCAGGTCCGCCGGATGTGCGGCCTGGCGGGGCTTACGGTGACCCGCCTCCGTCGGGAGCGGGAGGGGAGCCTCCCGCTGGGGGACCTGCCCCCGGGACAGTGGCGCTACCTGACGGAGGAGGAAGTCGGGCGTCTTCTCCAAGAAGAATGAAAACGGAGGTGCTTCCGGAATGGACATACTCACCGCCCTGGAGACCAGGTCGCCGGGGTTTTCCAAAGGCCAGCGGGCCATTGCCAAATTTATCACGGAGTCCTATGACAAGGCCGCCTTCATGACCGCCAGCCGCCTGGGCAAGACCGTGGGGGTCTCGGAGTCCACGGTGGTCCGCTTCGCCGTAGAGCTGGGCTACGACGGCTATCCCACCATGCAGAAGGCTATGCAGGAGATGGTTCTGAACCGGCTGACCTCGGTGCAGCGCCTGGAAGTGGCCAGCCACCGCATCGGTACCCAGGACGTGGTGTCCCTGGTCCTTCAGTCGGACATGGACAAGCTCCGCCAGACCGAGGAGACCCTGTCCCGGCGGGATTTCGGCGCGGCGGTGGAAGCCATTTTGAAGGCCAAGCGCATTTACATCCTGGGGGTCCGCTCCGCCGGGGCCCTGGCCAATTTCTTGGGCTACTACCTCAATTATATGTTCCAAAACGTCCACATCATCACCACCGGCTCCAGCGAGATGTTCGAGCGGATCGCCGGCGTGACGGATCAGGACGCGGTCATCGCCCTGAGCTTTCCCCGTTACTCCTCCTCCACCGCCAAGGGCGCCGCTTACTGCCGCTCCACCGGCGCCACGGTCATCGGCCTGACGGACAGCAGCCTGTCCCCCCTGGGCCAAAACTGTGACTATGTGCTTCTTGCAAAGAGCGATATGCTCTCCCTGGTGGATACCCTGGTGGCCCCTCTGAGCGTGATCAACGCCCTGATCGTGGCCCTGGCCGCCAAGCGGGAGGGGGAGCTCGCCAAGACCTTCGACCGGCTGGAGCACATTTGGGAGGAGTACCATGTCTACGAAAAGCGTCCCGACGGCGTTTGACGGGATCGTGGTGGGCGGCGGCCCGGCGGGGATGTTCGCCGCCATCGCCGCTGGGGAACGGGGCCAGCGGGTCCTTCTCCTGGAACGGAACGGCCGCCTGGGCCGGAAGCTGCTGATCACCGGCAAGGGCCGGTGCAATCTGACCAACAACTGCTCTGCCCGGGAGGTGCTGGAAAACGTCCCCCGGAACCCCCGCTTTCTCCACAGCGCCCTGGCTGCCTGCCCGCCGGAGCGGGTGATGGCCTTTTTCGAGGCCAACGGCTGTCCGGTGAAGACCGAGCGGGGAGGCCGGGTCTTTCCCGTCTCCGACCGTTCCGCCAGCGTCCTCGCCGCCCTGGAAACCGCGCTGAGACGTGGGGGCGTCCGCGTGGAGCAGGGCAGGGTGGAGGAGATCCTCACCGGAAACGGCGCCGTCTGCGGCGTTCGAACGGAGCGGGAAGTCTATTCCGCCGGCTGGGTGATCCTGGCCACCGGCGGCCTCTCCTATCCCGCCACCGGCTCCACCGGCGACGGCTACGCCCTTGCCGCCGCCCTGGGGCATACCGTGGTCCCGGGGCAGGGGAGTCTGGTCCCCCTGGAGACCGAGGGCCCGGACTGCCCGGAAATGCAGGGACTTTCCTTGAAAAACGTGGCCGTCAAGCTGAAGGACAGCCGGGGGAAGGTCCTCTATGAGGACTTCGGGGAACTTCTGTTTACCCATTTCGGCGTTTCGGGGCCCACGGTCCTCAGCGCCAGCGCCCATTTGACGGGGAAATGCACCCTTTTCATTGATTTGAAGCCAGCCCTGACCCCGGAAAAGCTGGACGCCCGCCTCCTGCGGGAGCTGGGCGCATTCCCCAACCGGAGCCTGGCCCACATATTGTCCGCCCTGTTGCCCCGGTCCATGATCCCCGTGTTTCTCCGCCGTCTGAGCCTGGACGGGGAGCTCAGCGCCAACGCCCTGACCCGGCGGGACCGCCAGGCCCTCTGCGCCCTTCTGAAAGCCTTCCCGGTGGTCATCACAGGCAGGCGGCCCGTGGCCGAGGCCATCGTCACCTCCGGCGGTGTGGCCGTTTCGGAGATCGACCCCAGGACCATGGCCTCCAAAAAGGTCCCCGGCCTTTATTTTGCCGGAGAGATCATCGATTGCGACGCCTACACCGGCGGTTTTAACCTTCAGATCGCCTGGGCCACGGGCTTTGCCGCCGGTCGTGCCGCAGGCGAAAAAACAGAGATTGACAAACGCCAGGATTTGTATTAAAATACGTTCCAGGTATTTGAACTAGGAGGAACGCGCTATGTATGAAAAGCTAGTTGACTATGCCTCGCGGCAGTTGGAGCTGGAGCCCGAACAGATCCAGCCGGACAGCACCTTTGAAAGCCTTGGCATTGATTCCCTGGACGTGGTGGAAATGATCATGGACCTGGAGAGCGAGCTGGGCGTGGAACTGGATATGGAGGATCAGAAGATCACTACCTTCCAGGAGCTGGCGGACTTTATTGAGTCCAAGCTGGGCTGAATTTTCATATTTCCTTGCGCGAAGGACCGGTTCGTAGCAAGGTCGCACTAGTCGGGGAGATAGCGGTGCCCTGTCGCCTGCAATCCGCTCTAGCAGGGATGAATCCCCACACCAGGGCTTGTCCGAGTGCCGTCAGGCGCGGGTAAGCGGCGTTGATGGACCGGTCCCGCGCAACGAGATCCCGTGAACCATGTCAGGTGGGGAACCAAGCAGCATTAAGCGGATCATCTCGTGTGCCGTGGGGTCACCGTTCCTGAGCTGGCTGCCCGCAAACCGGGTGTTCGGCTGGCTCAAATGTGGGTGTGCGATCTTGTTAGGAACCGGTCCCTATTCTGGAAAGGGGGACATCATGTACCAGGCTCTCTACCGTAAATACCGTCCCCAGACCTTTGACGATGTGGTGGGCCAGCGGGCGGTGACCCAGACCCTGAAAAACCAGATCGCCACCGGCCGCCTGGGCCACGCCTATCTGTTCACTGGCTCCCGGGGCACCGGGAAGACCAGCAGCGCCAAGATCCTGGCCAAGGCGGTGAACTGCCTGGACCCCCAGGACGGCAACCCCTGCAACCGCTGCGCCGCCTGCCAGGCCATCGACTCCGGCTCCTGCATGGACGTTTTGGAGATCGACGCCGCCTCCAACAACGGGGTGGACAACGTCCGGGACCTGCGGGACGACGCGGTCTACACCCCCTCCCAGGTGAAGATGCGGGTGTATATCATCGACGAGGTCCATATGCTCTCCATCTCCGCCTTCAACGCCCTGCTGAAGATCCTGGAGGAGCCGCCCAAGCATCTGCTGTTCATCCTGGCCACCACGGAGCTGCACAAGGTCCCCGCCACCATTTTGTCCCGGTGCCAGCGCTTTGCCTTCCGGCGCATCAGCGCGGAGGAGATCGCCGCACGGCT
This sequence comes from uncultured Oscillospiraceae bacterium, assembly GCA_947625965.1. Taxonomy (GTDB): domain Bacteria; phylum Bacillota; class Clostridia; order Oscillospirales; family Oscillospiraceae; genus Faecousia. Next base: position 24,517 of record CANQQO010000006.1, on the reverse strand, counting down.
CCAATACGTGGCGTATCACGAGGGTATCGACCTGGACGACTCCGCCGCCCGGACCCTGGCCCGCCTGGCCGACGGCGGTATGCGGGACGCTTTGAGTCTGCTGGATCAGTGCGCCTCCGCCACCTCCGGCGAGCTGAACGCCCAGACCGTGTGCGACTGCCTGGGTATTGCCGGCATCCAGGGCAGCGCCGCCCTCCTGAGCCGCGTGGCGGACCGGGACACGAAGGGTGCCCTGGCCCTCTTCAACCGCTTTTATTCCGAGGGGAAGGACCTGGGGGCTCTCCTGGACGAGCTGGCCTGCCTGACCCGGGACCTGCTGATCCTGAAGACCGCCGGGGACGCGGGGCTTCCCATGCTCTCCGGCGTGGCCGACGACCGGGACGCCCAGACCCTTGCGGGCCGCTTCTCCACGGGGGAGCTGGCCCGGATAATGGAGGAGCTTCAAACGTGCGCCGCCGGCTTTGTCCGCAGCGCCAGCCGCCGGATGGACGCGGAGCTGTGTATTCTGAAGCTGTGCCAGCCGGAGCTGTCCCTGGACGCCCAGGCCATGAATTCCCGTTTGACCCGTCTGGAGGAACGCCTCCAAAGGGGCGATTTCCCCGCCCCCCAGCCGCAGCCCGGCACCCCGGTGAGCGGCCCCGCCCCGGCCCGGTCCGAAGGACCCGAAGCGGTGCCGGAGCCGGAGACCGAGGTCCCGCCGGAGCCTCCTGCGGAGGAGGTCCCTCTGGGCTTCTGGACCGAGGTGGCCGCCGCAGTGCGGAAAAGCCTGTCCCCGCCGGCCTCCGGCTTCTTTTCCGCCACGGACAACGCCCCCGTGAAGGGCGTCTACCGGGACGGTCAGGTGGTATTGCAATGTACCAATTCGTTTACCTATCAGATGGTCAACAAGCCGGAGATCCTGAGCCTGGTCGCCCAGAAGGCCGGCGCCATTCTGAACCGGCAGGTGGGCGCTGCGGCGGTGGACCTGTCGAGCAGACCCGCGAACAACGGTCCCATGGAGCGGCTCCTCCGCTTCGGCCGGGACCATTCAGAGATCATAAATATTAAAGACTAGGAGTTGTTACCATGGCAAAAGGTGGATTCCGGGGGATGCCCGGCGGAATGAATCAGGCCGCGATGATGAAGCAGGCCCAAAAAATGCAGCAGGAGATGCTGCGTATTCAGGAAGAAATGGAGACCAAGACCTATTCCTCCGCCGCCGGCGGCGGGATGGTCACCGCCACGGTCAACGGCAAGCATCAGCTTTTGAACCTGGAGATCAAGCCCGAGGCGGTGGACCCCGACGACGTGGAAATGCTCCAGGACATGGTCATCGCCGCTGTAAACGAGGCCCTGCGGGCGGCGGAGACGGACTCCGCCAACTCCATGTCCCGTCTCACCGGCGGGCTGAACCTGGGCGGGCTGTTCTAAGGAGGCGCCATGCAGTATTTTCCCGCGGCGCTCCAAGACCTGGCGGACCAGTTTGCGCGGCTGCCCGGCATCGGCGGCAAGACGGCCCAGCGTCTGGCGTTCCATGTGCTGAGCCTCCCCCTGGAAGACGCCCAGGCCCTGGCGGACGCCATTCTGGCCGCCAAACAGGAGGTCCACACCTGCCCCGTTTGCCAAAATCTGACGGATCGGGACATCTGTCCCATCTGCGACGACGACACCCGGGACCACAGTCTCATCTGCGTGGTCGCCGAGCCCAGGGACGTGATCGCCATGGAGCGGGCCAGAGAATTTGACGGGGTCTACCACGTCCTCCACGGGGTGATCTCGCCGCTGAACCACGTGACCCAGGACGACATCCGCATCAAGGAGCTTCTGACCCGTGTGGCCGCCGGGAATGTCCGGGAGGTCATCATGGCCACCAACCCGGACACGGAGGGAGAGGCGACGGCCATGTACATCTCCCGCCTTCTGCGCCCCCTGGAGGTCAAGGTGACCCGCCTGGCCTACGGCGTTCCCGCCGGCAGCCAGTTGGAATACGCCGACGAGGTGACCCTCTCCCGGGCCCTGGAGGGCCGGCAGGAGATATGACTCAGCGGCCCCGGCCAGGTACGGGACCGGCCGGAAGGGGCGCGGCGTTTTTGCCCGCCCATCACCGCCGCCTGTGAGATGTCCAGGCGCATACCGTGTTTGAAAAGGAAGAGCGAATTTTTGCCGGGTCCCCCGGCAAAAATTTTTTTCCAGTGGGTGAGAGAAATCCCGCCCTTCTGCGTTTAATAGGTGAAAGGCATCCTCAAGGCCTTTTGAAAGGAGGGGAGAGAATGGACAACGGTGCAAGTAGCTACCGCCGTTTTCTGGGTGGGGACAGAGAGGCCCTGGTGGAGATCATTCGGGACTACCAGCAGGGACTGACCCTCTATCTCGCGGGGATCACCGGCGATCTCTCCGCCGCAGAGGACCTGATGGAGGATACTTTTGTAAAACTGGCGGCGGACCGCCCCCGGTTCTCGGAAAAGCACACCTTCAAGACCTGGCTCTACACCATCGGCCGGCACCTGGCCATCGACTATCTCCGCCGCCACCGCCGGGACGCGTCCCTGGAGGAGGACCAGGGGGAACTGGAAAGCCTGGAAGCGGCGTATCTGCGCCAGGAGGAGCGCATCGAAGTCCACCGGGCCCTTTCCAAGCTGAACCCCGAGTACCGCCAGGCCCTGCACCTGTCCTATTTTGAGGACATGAGCAACGAACAGGTGGCCGCCGTCATGAAGAAGACCAAGCGCCAGGTGGAAAATCTCCTCCACCGGGGCCGCCTGAGTCTGAAAACGCAGCTTGAAAAGGAGGGTTATTTTCATGAGGGATCCTAAAGAAGTCGCCGAGCGGGTCCTCGCCCGCAGCGATCAGATCCGCCGTCGCCGCCGCTGGGGGGCGCGGCTGCTGACATCCATCGGAGCTGCGGCGGCCTGTCTGGCCCTGCTGCTTGTACTGAAGCTCTGGATGCTGCCCGGCCAGAGCGCGTCCCAGTTTGCCCCAGGCTATGTGCCAAAGCCGAGCCAGACGGACACGATCGGCCCCGGAGCCGCGTCCGGACCGCAGGTCCGTTTTCCTTCCCAGACCCAGTCTCAAAATGAGACGACAGAGCCGTCGCCGCCCGCTGCCCAGGGGCAGGGTGCGGCTGCCGGGCCCTTTGTGGGCGTGGGGGACCCCAGCTTTCCAATCGACGATCCGATGGAGCTGATCTCGGGCTACGGCGGGGGCGAGTCCGCCTGCTACGCCGCCCCGGAGAACGGTCAGGTCGGTTTCTCCATGCCCCTCCGGGGAGCCCTGGAGGAATACGGCGCGGATCGGTGCTACCGGGTCTATGTGGACGTATTTCAAAACGGCGAGCAGCAGCCCCAGGACGGGTCCTGGGTCCAGGGCGAGAGGGAGCGCCTGTTCGGCCTGGGCTATATCGTGGCCTATGAAACTTACTTTGACGGGGAGCAAAATCACTATGCTTTCACGCTCCACGCCACCTACGATCAACTGGTGAATTTCCCGGCCCTGGCAGACTACGGCTACTTTCTGTTCCTTTACGACGAGCGCGTCTGATCGACAACGCCCGGACGGAAACTCCGTCCGGGCTTATTTTTTTGGGTAGATTTATTCACAAATGTGTGCTATACTTCCTACTATGAAAGAAACGGGAGGCACACTATGGCAAAGCGCTGGTTTTCGATCATTCTCATTCTGGCTCTGCTGCTCACCGGCTGCGCCAAGGACCCGGCGGACCCCACGGAGCCGTCGAACAGGGAGACCCTCCCGGCCCAGACCCAGGCCGCCGGCCAGGAGGCGGGGGAGCTGCTCCTGTTGTTTACCGGCGGAAGTCAATGCACCGGTCTGCCGGCGGAGGCGTCGGAGACCGACTGGGCCGCTCTGGCCGCCTGGAAGGCCCAGGGGGAGAATACGCTGCTCCTGGGGGGCGGCGACACCCTCTCCGAGGACCAGCTTGGCCTGCCGGAGGAGGGAGACTACGCGGCCGCGCTGATGAACGCGGCGGGCTTTGACTTTGCCGTGCCGGGAGAGCATGATTTCGACGGCGGGGTGGAGGCGTTGCTCCGGGCGTCACGGCAGGCGAAATTTTCCTTCCTCGCCTGCAATTGGATCGACCTGACCACCGGGGAGCCCGTGTTCTCCCCCTACGCGATCCGCAGCTTTGGGGAGTATCAGGTGGCTTTTATAGGCGTCTGCGCCCCCCAGACCCAGGATAAGGCGATCTTTGCCGATTTTACCGACGGAAAGGGCTCGCCCCGTTATTCCTTCTGCGCAGAAGACGACGGCCAGGCCCTCTACGACCGGGTCCAGTCCGCCATCGACCAGGCCAAAACCGAGGGGGCGGACTACGTCATCTGCATCGGCCACACGGGCCTGGACTTAGACAGTATGCCCTGGACCTCCGCCGAGATCATCGCCAACACCACGGGAATGCTTGTCTACTTGGATGGCAATTCCGTCTCCGCCCCCGGCGTGGAGCGGGTCAAGGACAAGGACGGCAACACCGTGTACCTCTGCGCTCCGGCTCCCGGCGAAACGGCCGCTCTGCGGGTGGATCTTTCGCGGAAAACCGTGGAGCGGGAATCCGCCCCGGATGCCCTCACGCCGGACCCGGAGGTGGAGAGCCAGGTCGGGAGGATCCAGGACGATCTGGAAAAGTGGAAGAACCGCTCCGCCGGCCGCTCCGGGCGGGACCTGCCGCTGGATACGGACGAGCCCTCGGACCTGGGACGATTCTGCGCCGAGGCGTACCGGTCCGTCCTGGGGACGAACATCGCTCTGGTTCTGGGCAGCGACCTGACCGGCGAGATCCGAAAGGGGACCGTGACCCACCGGGACTTGCTGAGTCTCCTGCCGGCGGAGGATTGTGCCTGCGTAGTGGAGATCACCGGCCAACAGCTTTTGGATCTGCTGGAAATGGCGGCCATGGGCGGGGAAACTCCCTGCCTGAACGGGGCGGGACTGACCTACGACGTGGACGAGACTATTCCCTCCGGCGTTCTGCTGGACGGCAACGGGGATTTTGTGGAGGTCCAGGGACCGCGCCGGGTGTCCAACGTCCGGGTCAACGGAACGCCTTTGGCCCGCGCCTCCAAGTACACCCTGGCGGGGAGCTGCGGACTGCTCCTCTACGGGGACGGCGGCTACACCATGCTGGATGGGTGCCCGGTACTCCAAAACAACGGCGTCAGAAACCAGCAGATCTTGCTGTTCTATTTTCAGAAGACACAAAATGGGATGCTCCAAGCGGAGTAAGTTAAGGCCGGGCAAATGCCCGGCCTTGCATTTTTTACAGGGAAAAATCCTCTTCCTGGTACTTGTCAAAGTCCAGGGCCTTGGGTTTGGGAGGGATCCGCTTGAGGGGGTCGTAGCGGAAGCCCCGGCAGGGGTCGTCGCCCTGGCGCAGGCCCTTTTTCGCGCAGAGGACGCCGCCATCCTCGAGCTTCGTCCCACGGGCGCAGTACAGACAGGAGCGGGGTTGGTTTTTTCGGAAGAGCATGGTTTCCGCCTCCTTCGTATTTTCTCCATTATACACCCAGAGCGGCGGAATTGCCACTTCTTTTTTCCCTTTTCCCGAAAAAAGCGGGGAGCAGGACCGCCCCGGCCAGGACCGCCAGGCACACGGGAGCGGGAAGCCCCGCCTCCTGGGGATACAGCGCCGGCAACAGCGCCTCCGCCAGCAGAAGACTGAACAGGGTTTGCAGTCCCTTGCCGGGCAGATACATCCCCAGTCCCAGCTCTCCGGTGACGGATAGGGTCTGCATCCCCACGCACACCCCTCCAAAGGCCAGCATCCCGGCGCAGAGGACAAAGCGCATACCCTCCCCGGGAAGCTCCCCCAGGGAGCAGACGCCGCCCACCAGCTCCAGCGCCCCCGCAACCGCGATCTGCAGGGGCTTGGGCAGCATCCAAAGGAACCACCGCCGCAGAACGGCCAGCAGCACCCGGAACAGGATCACCCATCCGCAGACCCCGGCCATAGCGGTTATGGCCCGATTCAGAGCTTGCCGGGCGTCCGGCGGACGGGAGGGGGGCAGGGCGGCCCTGGCCGCCTCCTTTCCGGGCAGGGACCAGGCGGTCAGCAGAGCGGAAGTAATGTGGACGGCCCAGAGGATCCAGGGAATGTGGGGCCCGGAAAAGGACCCAGCGGTCATTCCGAAGAGGAAAGCGGGCCCGGCGTTGCTGCAAAAGCCCAGCATCCTTCGGGCCGACGCCCTGTCCAGTTGACCGGCCGCCTCCGCCTGCGCCACATTGGCCGCGCCGGTGGGATAGCCCCCCAGAAAGCCCACGGCCAGCAGGGACTCGGCTCCCTCCGGGACGCCGCAGAGCCGCCCCAGGGGCCGCAGCAGGGGCATTTTGGCCCCCACCAGGGCTCCCGTCAGCAGGGTGGAGAGGAAAAAGAAGGGAAACAAAGATGGGATCGCCGTCTGTATACAGATGGCCAGCCCCTCCCGCGCTCCGGCCAGGGCGGTCTTGGCGTCCAGGATCAGCAGGGCCATGGCCCCCGCTGCAAAGACGGCGGCGCAGGATTTGGAACGATTCTGCATGGGATCACCTCGGAAGAATCTATGGCCCTTCCTGGAAAAAAATCCCAACCCGGGCATATGCTTCTGCCAAGGGGGTGCGGCCATGCCGGGAAAAAATCTATTGCAGCGGCTGACGGAGGGGGCGGACCTGCCCGCGGAGCCCCTGCCGGGCCAGCCGCTGGTGGAGCTGGCGGGGGACCGGAGGGTACTGATCGAAAACCATCGGGGCGTGACGGAGTACGGCCGGGAACAGATCCGGGTCCGGGTCCGGTACGGTCAGATCCTGGTCTGCGGCGGGGGAATGGAGTTGGCCCGGATGACGAAGGAGCAGTTGGTCATTGCCGGCCGCATCGACAGTGTGACGCTGATAAGGGGGAAATAATAATGGGTATCTTTCGGTCACTGGCGGGCTCCGTCCGGGTCCGGCTCACCAGCGCGGACCTGGCGGGGGCCCTTTCCGCCCTGGGGGAGCGCGGCATCTCGGTCTACCAGGCAGATCCGACCGGTCCCCTGGACCTGACCATGGTCCTGGCCCGCCGGGATTATCCCAGGGCCGCCGCGCTCTTTGAGCGCCGGGGGGAAAAGCTGGAGATCCTGGGCCGGGAGGGGGCCTTTTGGCCCCTGGCGGGTCTGCGGAAAAGACCGGTTTTGGTCTGCGGGCTGGCGGCGCTGCTGGCGCTGGCGATCTTCCTGCCCACTCGGGTCCTCTTTGTCCAGGTGGAGGGAAACGGGAATGTCCCGGCCCGGCTGATCGTGGAGCAGGCGGCGCAATGCGGCATCGGCTTTGGAGCCTCCCGCCGGGAGGTCCGCAGCGAAAAGATGAAAAACGCCCTTTTGGAGGCCATCCCGGAGCTTCAGTGGGCGGGGGTGAACACCTCCGGCTGTGTCGCGGTGATCTCCGTCCGGGAGCGGACCCAGGCCGAGCCGGTGGAGAAGACCGGGGGCGTGTGCAGCATCGTGGCGTCCCGGGACGGGGTCATTTCCTCCTGCACGGTCCTCCGGGGGAACCAGCTCTGCCGGGTGGGCCAGGCGGTCCAGGCGGGGGAGGTGCTGGTGTCGGGCTACACCGATGTGGGCCTGTGCATCCAGGCCACCCAGGCCGAAGCGGAGATTTTTGCCCGCACCCAACGGGAAATGGAGGCCGTCAGCCCGGAAAATTGCCTGAGCAAGGGGGCCGTCGCCCGGACGGAGAAAAAATATAGCCTGATTTTGGGAAAAAACCGCATAAATTTCTTCAAAGACAGTGGAATTTTCAGTGCCGGATGTGATAAAATGTATGCACAGTACACGCTGACCCTGCCGGGCGGGTTTGAGCTGCCGGTGGCGCTGGCGGTGGAGACCTGGGTCTATCGGGAGACGGCCCCGTCGCGTCAGACCCAGGAGGAGGCCGGCCGGACCCTGACGGAATTTTCCAAGGACTACCTGGCCCGGCAGATGGTGGCGGGCTCCGTTTTGGAGGACCGGGAGACCATTGACTGCGAAAGCGGCGTCTACCGGCTGACGGGGGTCTACGCCTGCCAGGAGATGATCGGCAGGGTCCGCAGCGAGGAGATGATAGAAAGTGGGAAAAATCACTGAACGCACGGTCAACGCCGAACGGGTGGAGGACATCATCGCGGTATTCGGCTCCTTTGATGAGAACATCCACCGGATCGAGTCGGCGCTGAATGTGGCCATCGTGAACCGGGGCGGGGACCTGAAGGTCACCGGCGAGGAGGAAGCGGTGGATAAAGCGGCCCGGACCCTGGAGGGCCTTCTGGCCCTGGCGGCCAAGGGGGAGACCATCGACGAGCAGCGGGTCCGCTACTTGATCACCCTGGTCCGGGAGGGCAACGAGGACCAGGTCAGTCAAATGGCCCGGGACGTGGTGTGCATCACCGCCAAGGGCAAGCCCATCAAGGCCAAGACCGTGGGCCAGCAGAATTATATGAAGGCCATCGGGAAGAACACCGTCACCATCGGCGTGGGTCCCGCCGGTACCGGCAAGACCTACCTGGCGGTGGCGGCGGCGGTGGCCGCCTTTCGGGATCGGACGGTGAACCGGATCATCCTCACCCGTCCGGCGGTGGAGGCGGGGGAACGGCTGGGATTCCTGCCCGGGGACCTGCAGAACAAGGTGGACCCCTATCTCCGGCCCCTGTACGACGCCCTCTACGATATGCTGGGGGCGGAGACCTTCCAGAAGTACCAGGAGCGGGGCTCCATCGAGGTGGCTCCTCTGGCCTATATGCGGGGCCGGACCCTGGACGACAGCTTCATCATTCTGGACGAGGCCCAGAACACCACCCGGGAGCAGATGAAGATGTTCCTGACCCGTCTTGGCTTCGGGTCGAAGATCGTCATCACCGGAGACGTGACCCAGATCGACCTGCCTGCGGACAAGATCTCCGGCCTCAAGGACGCCGTCCGGGTCCTGGAAGGGGTACGGGACATCGCCATCTGCCGCCTGACCTCCGCCGACGTGGTGCGCCACGCCCTGGTCCAGGAGATCATCAACGCCTATGAGCGCGCGGACAAGCCCCAGGAGCCCAGAAAAGAGAAAAAGCCCCTTCGGGGCCGGACCGGGAGGAATAAGACATGAATCAGGTGAATATCCAATTCGACGTGCTGACCCTCCGCAAGGGCATGACGGAGGGCATCATCCGCCGCTGCGTGGACGCGGTCCTTTCCGCCGAGGGAGTGGGGACGGACTGCGAGATCAACGTCCTGGTGACGGATGAGAAGGGCATCCGGGCGGTGAATAAGGCGGCAAGGAGCGTGGACGCGGCCACGGACGTGCTGAGTTTTCCCATGTTCTCCTTCACGCCCGGGGAGCTGCCCGGGGACTGGACGCCCTACCTGGACCCGGACACGGGATTGTGCGCCCTGGGGGATATGTGCCTGTGCCTGCCCCGGGCGGCGGAGCAGGCCCGCCAGTTTGGCCACAGCTTCCGCCGGGAGGTGGGGTATCTGACCATCCACTCCATGCTCCATCTGCTGGGCTACGACCACCTGGACGAGGGACCGGAGAAGGCCAGAATGCGCGCCCGGGAGGAGGCCATCGCCTCCACCATTTCGGGCATGGCGCGTACATAGAGAGGACAAGCCATGGGATTTCGGTTTCGGAAGAGTGTCAATATCGGCCCCCTCAGGATCAATTTCAGCAAATCCGGGGTTGGCTTCAGCCTGGGGGTGAAGGGCTTCCGGGTGGGCCGCAGCGCCAAGGGAAAGACCAAGGCCACGGTGAGCCTGCCGGGGACCGGACTGTCCTACGAGCAGGACTTGACGGACCTGGTGGAGCCGGACAAGAAGAAAAAGAAGTCGAAAAAGTGACGAGGTAAATGTTATGTCAACGAAAGTAGCCATGATCGCCCTGGCGGGCCGGCCCAATGTGGGGAAATCCACCCTGCTCAACGCCCTGGTGGGGGAGAAGATCGCCATTGTCTCCCACAAGCCCCAGACCACCCGGAGCCGCATCCGGGGCGTGCTGACCCAGGGGGAGGTTCAATTCGTGTTCCTGGACACCCCCGGATATCACCGGCCCAGGACCAAGCTGGGGGACTACATGGTCAATGTGGCCAGGGAGTCTATCGCCGACGTGGACGCCACGGTGCTGGTGGTGGAGCCCATCCCGACGGTGGGCCGCCAGGAGAAGGGCCTATTGGACCAGATCGCCGCCCGGGGCTGCCCGGCGGTGCTGGCGATCAACAAGATCGACACGGTGGAGAAGGACAAACTGTTGGAGGTCATGGCCGTCTATTCCCAGGCGGCGAGATTCGACGCCATTATCCCCATCTCCGCCAAGACCGGCGACGGCTTGGACGAGCTCCTGGCCCAGTGCCAGACCTACGCCGGGGACAGTCCCTTTCTCTTTCCCCAGGACGCCACCACGGACCAGCCGGAGCGGCAGGTCATGGCGGAGATCATCCGGGAGAAGCTCCTCTGGTGCCTGGACAAGGAGATCCCCCACGGCACGGCGGTGGAGATCGACCGCTTTTCCCAGCGGGACAACGGTATCATTGACATCGACGCCACCATTTACTGCGAAAAGGCCAGCCATAAGGGCATCATCATCGGCAAGCAGGGGGCCATGCTGAAAAAGATCTCCACCCTGGCCCGGGCGGACTGCGAAAAGTTCATGGGAGAGCGGGTGTACCTGACCACCTGGGTGAAGGTCAAGGAAAACTGGCGGGACAGCGACCGCCTGGTCCGGGGCTTTGGGTATACGGATCAATAAGAAAGAAAAGATTTCCAGGAGTAACCCCGCCCGGTCAGGCGAACACTAAGGGAAACGCAAAACCGAAAAGAGTTCTCTAAGGAAACTCTGATCAAACCGGCGAGAGATTTTTCAAGTCGGCCAATGACGATTTCTTCAGAGTTTCCCAATGACCGGAGGGATGAAAAATGGACGCGAAGGAGCTTTGGCAGCTTTTTTTGGAGACCGGCGCGCCGGAGGCGTACCTGTGGTACCACCGTGCCCGGCAGATGGAGGAAAAGAATGTATTTGACGATCCGGGGCCTGGTCCTGCGGGTCACGGACTACAATGACCGGGACGCCCTGCTGACCCTGCTCACCGGCGGCCACGGAAAGCTCACGGTCAAGGCCCGGGGCCTCCGCCGGCGGAACAGCCCCCTTTCGGGGGTCTGCCAACTGCTGACCCTGGGGGAATTTACCCTGTTTGAGTACCGGGGGATGTACACCATCAACGAGGCCGCGCCGGTGGAGCCCTTTCTGGGCCTGCGGAAGGACCTTCAGAAGCTGGCCCTGGGGACCTATTTCGCTCAAGTGGCGGAGGTCATCTCCCAGGAGGACCTGCCCAACCCGGAGCTGCTGAGTCTGACGCTGAACTGCCTCCACGCTCTGACGGCCCTTTCCCTGCCGGAGGCCATGGTGAAGGCGGTCTTCGAGCTGCGGGTGGCCTGCCTGGCGGGGTATACCCCGGACCTGTCGGGCTGTCACGTCTGCGGACGGGCGGAGGCGGACCGGTTCGATCTGTCCGCCGGCCGTTTGGAGTGCGTGAACTGCCGTTCCGACCGCTCCGGGGGCCTGCGGATGCCTCTGCGGCCGGGGGAGCTGGACGCCATGCGATATCTGTGTGTCTGCGAGCCCAAAAAGCTCTTTTCCTTCCGCCTGCCGGAGGAGAGCTGCCGCCGCCTGGCCCGGGTGACGGAGGCGTATCTGGCCACCCAGTTGGAGCGGGGCTTTTCCACCCTGGATTTTTACAAATCACTACTTATGGAGGGCATAGGAGAAAACCATGTCTGATTTATATGAACGATCCCTGAAAAAGCTGGAGCTGGACCAGGTCCTGGAGCTGCTGGCCCAGTGCGCCGGGAGCCAGGAGGGCAAGGCCGCCTGCCGGGTCCTCCGCCCCGAAACGGACCCGGAGGAGGTCCGCCGGCTCCTGGAGGAGACGGGGGCGGCGGCCAAGATCTGCGAGCGGAAGGGGAATCCCTATTTTGACGCGGTGAAGGACGTCACCGCCTCCCTGGAACGGGCGGAGCGGGGCGGCTGCCTCCAGCCGGTGGAGCTGCTCTCCATCGCCGGGGTGCTCCGCTGCGCCCGGTCCGTCAAGAGCTATGACACAGAGGAGCCCACGGCCCTGACGCCCCTGTTCCAGGCCCTGATCCCCAATAAATACCTGGAGGACCGGATCACCGGGGCCATCCTCTCCGAGGAGGAGATCGCGGACACCGCAAGTCCCGCCCTGGCCGACATCCGGCGGCATATGCGCCAGCAATCCGCCAAGATCCGGGACAGCCTGCAAAAGGTCATTTCCTCTCCCGCCTATTCCAAGTATCTGCGGGAGCCCATCATCACCATCCGCCAGGGCCGGTATGTGGTGCCGGTGAAGAGCGAGTGCAAGGCCGACGTGCCGGGCCTGATCCACGACGTGTCCGCCACCGGCTCCACCCTCTTTGTGGAGCCCATCTCGGCGGTGAACGCGAACAACGCCCTCCGGGAGCTGGAGTTGAAGGAAAAGAAGGAGATCGAGCGGATCCTGGCGGAGCTGTCCAACGAGGCGGCGGTCCACCGGGAGGACATCTGCCAGAGCCTTTCCATGCTCATCCGGCTGGACGTGATCTTCGCCAAGGCCCGTCTGGCCTTCCAGATGCGGGCCTGGGCCCCGGAGATCAACCGGGAGGGCAGGGTGGACCTAAAGCGGGCCCGCCATCCCCTCATCGACCCGGCAAAGGTGGTGCCCGTATCCCTCCGGCTGGGGACGGATTTTGACACCATGATCGTCACCGGCCCCAACACTGGCGGCAAGACCGTGACGCTGAAAACCGTGGGGCTGCTGACCCTGATGGCCGAGTGCGGCCTCCACATCCCCGCCGGGGAGGGGAGCCAGATCTCCACCTTCGACGCGATCCTGGCGGACATCGGCGACGAGCAGTCCATCGCCCAGAGCCTCTCCACCTTTTCCAGCCATATGCGGACCATCGTGGAGATCGTGAACCAGTGCGACAGCCGGACCCTGGTCCTCTTTGACGAGCTGGGCGCCGGCACGGACCCGGCGGAGGGCGCGGCCCTGGCCGTGGCCCTGATCGAGTTTTGCCGAACCATGGGCAGCCGGGTGGTGGCCACCACCCATTACGCCGAGTTGAAGCTCTACGCCATGCGGACCCAGGGGGTCATCAACGCCTCCTGCGAGTTTGACGTGGAGACGTTACAGCCCACCTATCGTCTGCTCATCGGCATTCCCGGCAAGTCCAACGCCTTTGCCATCTCCCGGCGGCTGGGCCTGCCGGAGGGGATCCTCAAAAAGGCCGGCGAGCTGGTGGGAAAGAACGATAAGGACTTTGAAGACGTCCTGTCCCAGTTGGAGCAGCAGCGCCAGCAGATGGAGTCCGCCCGCCTGGAGGCGGAGCGCCTCCGGCAGGAGACGGAGAGAATCAAGCAAAGCAGCGAGGAATACAGCGCCCAGCTTCAAAAGGAGAAGGACAAGGCCCTGGAATCCGCCCGCCGCCAGGCCCAGGCCATCATCGAGGACGCCCGCCGGACGGCCAACGCCGCCTCGGAGGAGCTCAAGGCCCTCCGCCGCCAGCTCCAGGAGGGGGGCGACGCCGCCAATCTGAACCAGCGCCAAGCGGAGCTTCGCCGGAGCCTCAACGAGGCGGAGAGCCGCCTCCGGGGGACCCCCGAGGAAAAGAAGCGGGAGAAGCCCAGCCGTCCCATCCTGGTGGGGGACACGGTGGAGCTGCTCAAGCTGGGGACCCGGGCCAGCGTCATCGCGATCAACAAGGACGGGACTTACCAGCTCCAGGCCGGCATCTTGAAGCTGACGGCCAGGGCGGACGAGATCTACCTTCTGGAAAACGCCAATCCCTATGCCCAGAAGCCGGCCCATCCGGCCCACTCCGGCCGGGAGATGAAGCTGGAACCCACCCCCGGAGAAGTGGACCTGCGGGGCATGGACACCATCGAGGCCACCTCAGTTCTGGAGCGCTACCTGGACGAGGCCATGCGCGGGAACACGCCCTCGGTCCGGATCATCCACGGCAAGGGCACCGGCGCGCTCCGGGCGGCGGTCCATCAAATGCTGCGGAAAAACAAGCTGGTCAAGAGCTTCCGCCTGGGCGTCTACGGCGAGGGCGAGGACGGCGTGACCATCGCGGAGTTAAAATAGCGGGAAAGCGGCAAGATTTGAAGGAAAATCAGTTGACTTTAATCGATATTTTTGGTATGATAAAAAACGCAAAGAGGAAAAGCCACAGGTGCGACAGGGCGCCGTGGTGAAAAGGAGTGTTGCATTATGTACACAAAGGAAGTCGTCGTCAGATGCGAGTCCGGGCTGCACAATAAGCAGGCTACATACTTTGTGCAAAAAGCCAACGAGTTTCCCTGCTCCATTTGGCTGGAATCCGGTTCCCGCAGGATGAACGCAAAGAGTCTTCTGGGCATCATGTCTCTGGGCGTGGTCACCGGCGCGGTGGTGACCCTCACCGCGGAGGGCGCGGACGCGGAAAAGGCGGTCAACGCTTTGGAAGCGCTGCTGCAGCGGGATATTTACTGATTTTGTCAGATCGGGCCGCCTCGGCGCATAGGCGCTGAGGCGGCCTCTTTTGGAGGACGCCATGTGTTTTGAGGAATTGAAGGAGAAGGCGCTGGGCCTGCCCTACGCCCCGGGGGTCTACATCATGCGGGACAAGACCGACAAGGTCATCTACGTGGGCAAGGCCAAAAAGCTGAAAAACCGGGTGAGCCAGTATTTCCAGGACACCGCCTCCCACACCCCCAAGACCCGGCTCATGGTGAGCCGGATCGACCACTTCGACGTGATCGTGGCCGCCTCGGAATTTGAGGCGCTGGTGCTGGAATGTTCCCTCATCAAGCGCTACCTTCCCAAATACAACATTCTTTTGAAGGACGACAAGGGCTATCCCTATATCCGCCTGGATATGCGGGAGCCCTATCCGGCCATCACCCTTGCCAGCCGCCTGGAGGAGGACGGGGCGGTGTATTACGGCCCTTACGGCAGCCGGGGCGTGACCCAGAGCGTCATCGACGCGATCCGCCAGACCCTCCGTCTGCCGGACTGCGCGAAAAAATTCCCCAGGGACATCGGAAAAAGCCGCCCCTGCCTGCGCTACCACATGAACCAGTGCGCCGGCTGGTGCCAGGAGGGCCTGACCCAGGAGATCTACCGCCAGACCATGGAGCAGGCCCGCCAGCTCCTGCTGGGGAACTACAAGGCCGTGGCGGAGGACCTGCGGGGCAAGATGCTTTCCGCCGCGGAGGATATGGAATTTGAACTGGCGGCCAGCTACCGGGACCGCTTAAATGCCGTGGAGGCCCTGGGCCAGAAGCAGACCGTCACCGCCGGCGCGGCCACGGATACGGACGTGGTGGGCTACGGCCAGACCGAGGCCAAAGCCTGCTTCGCGGTCCTCCATGTCTCCGGCGGGAACCTTGTGGATAAAGATTATCAGGTCTTCCCCGTCCCGGACGACGCGGAGAAGGCGGTGGAGAGCCTGATGGAGCAGTACTATCTCTCCCGGGGCATGGCTCCCAGGACCATTCTCCTGCCCTTCCCGGTGGAGGACGGGGAGCTGTTTACCCAGCTCCTGGAAAAGGAATACGGCAAAAAGGTCACCCTCCGGGTCCCCCAGCGGGGGGAGAATATGCGCCTGATGGACCTGGCCAACAAGAACGCCCTGGAGGAGGCCCGCCGGGTCACCAGCCGGGAGGAGAAGGTCTCCGGCGCTCTGGCCCTTCTGGGCAAGACGTTAAATATGGCCCCGCCCCATCGGGTGGAGTCCTTTGACATTTCCAACATCTCCGGTGCCGACATGGTGGCCAGCATGGTGGTCTTCGAGGACGGCAAGCCCCGCCGTAGTGACTACAAACGCTTCAAACTGGAAAACATGGAAGGGCAGGACGACTACGGCGCCATGCGCCAGGTGGTCCGCCGCCGCTTCGTCCACTACCAGGCGGGGGACAAGGGATTTGACCAGGCCCCGGACCTGCTGCTCATCGACGGCGGCGTGGCCCACGCGGGGGCGGCCCTGGGGGTCCTGGAGGACCTGGGCCTGTCCTTCCCGGTCTTCGGCATGGTGAAGGACGACCGGCACCGGACCCGGGCCCTGGTGACCCCGGAGGGCCGGGAGATCGCCATCGACCGGGAGCCGGCGGTGTTCGCCCTGGTCGGCTCCATCCAGGAGGAGACTCACCGCTTCGCCATCACCTATCACCGGCAGCTTCGCAGCAAGCGCCTGCGCTATTCGGAGCTGGACGCCATCCCCGGGGTGGGCCCCAAGCGGAAGCAGTTGCTTCTCAGGACCTTCAAGTCCCTATCCGCCATGGGCCAGGCCAGTGTTCCGGAGCTGGAGCGGCTCCTGCCCAAGGACGCCGCGGCGGCGGTCTATCAACATTTTCATCCACAGGAGGCGACCTAAATGCGGGTGATCACAGGCTCCGCCAGGGGCGTGACCTTGAAGACGCCCAAGGGCATGGAGACCCGCCCCACGGCGGAAAAGGTCAAGGAGGCGCTTTTCAGCGTCATTCAATTTGACCTCCCCGGCAGCCGGGTCCTGGACCTCTTTGGCGGTACGGGGCAGCTCGGCATCGAGGCTCTGAGCCGGGGCGCGGCCGGCGCTGTCTTCGTGGACGCCCGCGAGGAGGCCTGCGGCGTCATCCGGGAGAACCTCCGCCGGACCCGCCTGACCGAAAAGGCCAAAGTGATCCGGGGGGACTATCAAAAATACCTCCTCGCCTGCCGGGAAAAGTTCCACATCGTCTTTTTGGACCCGCCTTACCGGGAAGATTTTTTGGAAAAAGCGATAAAAATAATAACAGAAATTGACATTTTGTATTCAGGTGGTATAATAATTGCGGAACGTCCCCTGGGTAAGGAGCTGCCGGCGCAGATCCCCGGTTTTCAGCGTTCCAGGGACTATCGGTACGGAAAAACACTGCTGACCCTCTACCGAAGGGAAGCGGGGGAGTAAGCTATGAAAATAGGCATCTATCCGGGCAGCTTTGACCCGGTCACCATCGGCCACCGAAACATCATCCGCCGGGCCTCGGCCATTTTCGACCGGCTCATTGTCTGCGTCATGGTCAACGGGGCGAAGAATCCCATGTTCACCCTGGACGAGCGGGTGGACTTTCTGCGGCGGGTCACGGCGGACCTGCCCAATGTGGAGGTGGACGCGTTCAGCGGCCTGCTGGCGGAGTACGCCCGGGAGAAGGGCAACTGCGTCATTGTCAAGGGTCTCCGGGCCGGCTCGGATTTTGAATATGAGTTCCAGATGGCCCTGATCAACCGGAAGATCAATCCGGGGCTGGACACTATGTTCCTCACCGCCGAGCACCAGTATACTTACCTCAGCTCCAGCACTGTCAAGGAGCTGGGGGAATATGATGTGGACCTTTCGGATTTTCTGCCCGCGCAGATCATTCCGGACTTTAAGAACCGTATCGCCACCATACGACAAGGAGGAAACAGTCAATGAGTCAGAAAAATATGGAAGATATCGTCACCAGCCTTTACGACATGGTGCAGGACGCCCGTTCCGTGCCCCTTGCGGCGGATAAGTGCGTTCTGGAGCGGGACAAGGTGCTGGATATGCTGGACGAGCTCATCGCCCAGATGCCCTCGGATCTGAAGGAGTCCCGGGCCATTGTGGAGTCCCGGAACGACATCATCGGCCAGGCACGGCGAGAGGCGGAGAATATTTTGAAGGACGCCCAGGCCAAGGCCCGTCAGATGGTGACCCAGGAGAACATCTACCAGGAGGCCCGCCGCCAGTGCCAGGAGATGGTGAATAATACCCAGCTCCGCATCGCCGAGCTCCGCCGGGCCAGCAATGAATATATGGACGACGCCCTTCGCCGGACCGAAGAGGCCATCGCGGCGTCCCTGGGCCAGGTGCGGGACACTCGGGTCCAGTTCCGGGCCCTCATCGAGGCCCAGGAGAAGCGGCCTCCCGTGGCTGCGGAGCCCCAGCAGCAGAACCCGGCGTAAGCACGGCCGGTCCGCGCTTTCCCACCGGCGTTTGGGCGGATACGAAAAGCGCCCCCAGGGAAGACAACTTGAATGGCATTCAAGAGGTCCCACAAATTCTCATTGGCAAGCGAAATCTCATAATTTTTTAGGAGGTTTTTCAAAATGACTTATCTGGAAAACTACGATTTTTGGCGGAACGCCGGACTGCCCCAGGACGTTCAGGCGTCCCTGAATGCGGTGAAGGCCGACCCCGAGGAGCTCAAGGGCGCTTTCTCCGGGGACCTGCAGTTTGGCACCGCCGGTATGCGGGGCCTCATGGGCGTGGGCAGCAACCGCCTGAACCGCTATACCGTCCGCCGGGCCGCCCAGGGCATGGCCGCCTGGCTGTCCTCCACGGATCTGCCCCAGCGGGCCGCCATCGGCTACGACTCCCGGCACAATTCCCAACTCTTCGCGGAGGTCTGCGCCGTCGCCTTTGCCGAGGCCGGCATCCACGCCTGGCTCTATGACCGTCTGGCCCCCACTCCCATGCTGTCCTACGCCGTCCGGGAGCTGGGCTGCGGCTGCGGCATCGTGATCTCCGCCAGCCACAACGCCGGCGCCTACAACGGCGTCAAGTGCTACGGCCCCGACGGCTGTCAGCTCACCGACGAGCCCGCCGCCGTGGTGACGGAGCGGATCGAGACCATTCCCTACTTTGTCCCCGAGAAGAAGAGCTTCCGGGAGTACATGGACGAGGGCCTGATCTCCTACATTGGCCAGGACATCTGGGAGAAGTACTATCAGACCGTCATGGGCGAGGCCGTGGACCCGGAGATGCTCCGTTCCGCCGGTCTGAACATCGTCTACACCCCCCTGTGCGGCACCGGCAACGAGCCTGTCCGCACCATCCTGGGCCGCCTGGGTGTGAACATCACCGTGGTCAAGTGCCAGGAGAAGCCCGACGGGGACTTCAAGACCTGCGAGTACCCCAACCCGGAGACCGACGCGGCTCTGAACGAGAGCTACAAGGTGGCCCAGGACGCCCCCTGCGACGTGATTTTGGGCACCGACCCCGACGCCGACCGGCTGGCCATCGCCGTCCCCGACGGCAAGGGCGGCTTTCAGAAGCTCAGCGGCAACGAGCTGGGCTGCCTCCTGCTGGACTACATTCTCAAGGCCCGCACCGCCAAGGGCACCATCCCCGAGGGCGCCGAGGCCGTGAGGAGCATTGTATCCTCCCCCCTGGCGGACAAGATCGCCGCCAACTACGGCGTGACCATGAAGACGGTCCTCACCGGCTTCAAGTACATCGGCGGCGAGATCCTGGAGCTGGAGGGCAGGGGAGAGGAGAAGAAATTCCTCTTCGGCTTTGAGGAGAGCTGCGGCTACTTAAAGGGTACCTACGCCCGGGATAAGGACGCCATGGTGGCATCCCTTCTGACCTGCGAGCTGGCCGCTTCCTTGAAGAAGGAGGGCAAGTCCATCCTGAACGCCATGGAGGACCTCTATGCCAAGTACGGCTATTACCTGGCCTACGTTCAGAGCATCGCCCTGACCGGCGCGGACGCCATGAAGAAGGCCGCCAAGCTCATGGCCGATCTCCGGGCCGATATCCCCGCCTCCATCGGCGGCGCGAAGGTCACCGGCGTCCGGGACTACCGGTCCAGCGAGGCCAAGGACCTGGAAAATGGCACCGTCACGGCCATCGCCCTGCCCAAATCCAATGTGCTGGAGTTCCTGCTGGACGGCAAAGGAAGCGTCATTGCCCGTCCCTCCGGCACGGAGCCCAAGGTCAAGTTCTACTACACCGCCGTGGGCCAGACCAAGGCCGACGCTCAGGCCCTCCTGGACGCTATGGTGGCCCAGATGTCCAAGTAACTTTTCCGTGACCCGCGTCCGTGCGGCAGGGCCGCACGGACGCGGCCCGTCCGAAAGGGGAGGGGAGAAGTGCGCTTCCTGAGAGAGATCACCGACCGCCGGCCGGTCCTGTCCGGTTGGGTGATCGTGCTGCTATATACCGTGCTGCCCATGATCGCCATGGCGCTGTCCCGGATCTTTCTGGGGCGGACGTTTAATATTGAGCTGATCGTGCTTCTCTACGCCTTTGCCATTCAGTTGATCCTCTGGCGAAATGTGGAGCAGTTCATTCTGGTGATGCTGCCATTTGTGCTGATGCTGATCGGTTTGATCTTGGGAGAGATCGCCGCGTCGATCTGCGGCGGGCTCCCGGCGAAATACGACGCAGTCAGCAGCGTTATCTATCTGTGCGCCACAGCGGTGATCCAGCTCTGCGGTACCGAGGTCTGTGGGATCCTGGGGGCAATGCTGGCCAACGCCCTCATCTGCATGGGGAAAACGGTCTGGGAGGCGGTCACCGGCCGGTAGCCGAAAAGCGAAGGCCGCGCCGAAAATTCGGAATTCTCATTTTTCAAAGCGTGCTTCTAAATCAGTTAAAAGAACGGCTGGAATCAGGAATCTACCTGATTTCAGCCGTTTTTTGCTATTCTCTCAAATCGACAGCACTCCATAGTATTTTGAGACGATAGAGGCCGTTCTCCGCATAGGTTCCAAATCCTCGGCGCCGCCCTTCGGGGCGGCCCTTTTGGGCGGCGCTCCGTTATTCATATTTTGTCCCCGGGTGAATAGGGTGTAGGGAAGGGGGCATGGACATGGGTGGAAAACAACGTGTCACGGGAAAACAGATGGGCCTGCCCGCCGGGGTGGCCCTGGGAATGGGGACCGCGCTGCTGGTGACCCTGGCGGGAGCCGGGGTCTTGGCCTGGCTCATCGCCGGGGAGCGGCTGGCGGAATCGACCATGGGTTACGGCTGCGCGGCGGTCCTGCTGCTGTCGTCGGCGGCGGGGGCCTGGACGGCGTCCGCGCTGGTGGGCCATCAGCGCATGGCGGTGTGTCTGTTGGCGGGGCTGGGGTACTACCTGCTTCTGCTGGGGATGACCGCGCTGCTCTTCGACGGGCGGTATCAGGGCCTGGGCGTGACGGCTCTGGTGGTGCTGGGAGGGAGCCTGGGGGTTCTCCTGGGTTTGAAGGGCTCCGCAGGTCCGAAAGGGCGCCGGCGGCACATAACTTCTCGTTAAGTTGTACAAATTGCCATAGTGGGTAAATAAAATTTACCCACTAATTCTTGTATGCAGGATTCCTTGCAAAAACAATATTTAGTGCCAAGATCCGGTAGGCATCCCCATATCTTGGAAAATAATTGAAAATGGTAAAACTAAATTTCGGGTTGGTTGCGTGAGTTGACATAATGATGTTGACATAAAAATAGTCATAATTTACAAAAATCGTAAAAATACCCAAAAGGGGCTTGAAATTGTGTTGATTTTGGAGTATAGTATCCTTGCGAAGGGAAACAGGGGACAAGTCCCCCATAATCTTAGCTTCCAGGCCGCTGTGCTCCCAATTTATAAATTTGGAGACTCCCATGGAAAGGAGAAAGCGGCATGAACAGTCTATCGATCTCCCTCACCCCGCCCGCGCGGCGCAGGACTTGCATTGTGCTTCTTGCGTTTTCCCTGGCTTTCGGCCTCGGGACAGGCGTTCAGGCCTCGGGGCTTCTGCCTCGGGAGGGCCTGGCGCTGCTGCCCATTGGGGCCCGATCCCCGGCTGCCCCTCTGGCCCTTGCCACAATGGCCCTCCTTCCATTCCTCTTGACGGCGGCGGCCGCCGCCCTGGAGCTGGAAGGGCTGGCGATCCTGGTGTGCCTGGGGAAGGGCTTCTGCTTCGGCCTGCTGGGCGCCGCCCTGGGCGCGGCCTTTGGCTCCGCCGGCTGGCTGGCTAGACTGCTGTTTCTTTTTACGGATTGGGTGTGTCTGCCCCTGCTGTGCTGGTTCTGTATCCGCCGGCTCCTGGGCCGGCAGACCCTCTGGCGGGATCTGGCTGTCTGCGCCGTCCTGGCCCTGACGGCTGCCTGGCTGGACTACTGTGCGATCTCGCCGTTTCTGGCGTCGCTCCTATAAAAAGATTTCTCAGGAAAGGTACGCAAAATTCATGTTGGATCTGATTCACGCCTATGAAAATTACCTGACCAAGGTGAAGCAGGCGTCGGCCAACACCGTGGCATCCTATCTGCGGGACATCCGGCAGTTCAGCCGGTGGCTCCAGGATACGGAGGAGATGGATGTGGTGGACGCGCAGCAACTGAATATCAGCGATTACCTGTCCTATCTGGAGTCGGATGGCCGTTCCGCGGCGACCGTCTCCCGGTGCCTGGCCAGTCTTCGGAATTTCTATGCCTATCTGGTTTCCTCCGGCTTCCTGGAAAAGACGCCGGTGACCGACATCAAGGTGGACCGGGGGGAGAAGAAGCTGCCCCAGATCCTCACCGGCCGGGAAATCGAGCTGCTCCTGGCCCAGCCTGTCTGCGTGGACCCCAAGGGCTACCGGGACAAGGCCATGCTGGAGGTGATGTACGCCACCGGTATGCGGGTAACGGAGCTCATCGATCTGGACGTGGACGATGTGAATCTGGACCAGGGCGTCGTCAAGTGCTCCAACGGCAAGAAGAGCCGCGCGATCCCCCTGTACCCCCAGGCCCTCAAGGCGCTGTCGGTGTATATGCGGGAGATCCGGGGCGGAATGCTGGCCTCTCCCGAGGAGCAGGCGCTCTTCGTCAACGTCAGCGGGGTGCGGATGAGCCGGCAGGGCTTCTGGAAGATCCTCAAGCACTACCAGGCCACCGCCCACATTGACAAGGAGATCACCCCCCACACCCTGCGGCACAGCTTCGCGGTCCATCTGCTGGAAAACGGCGCGGACCTGGGCTCCGTCCGGGAGCTCATGGGTCACAGCGACATTTCCTCCACCCAGGTCTATACCCACATGATCAATCAGAAATTGAAGACCGCCTACGAAAAATTTCATCCCAAAGCCTGATTCCCGCCGGAGGGTGGTTCCCACGACCCTCTGAGCCGGTGTATTTTTCACCGAAAAAAGACATCCCCTGCGGCGGGGGATGTCTTTTTTCATGACAGGGGAGTGGACAAGGGGAAAAAATGTGCTATAATGAAAACAAAAAGGAAAAGGAGGCATACGGTCATGACGGAATTGGAGGCGATCCAGGCCCGACATTCGGTGCGGGGCTATCTGGACAAGCCCATCGCCCCGGAGACGCTGAAAAAACTCCGGGAGAAGGTAGGCCAGATCAATGGGGAGTCCGGGCTCCACATCCAGCTCATGGAGGAGGCGGACGGGGTCTACGGCAGCCCCATTTCCCGCCTCTCCGGCTGGCGGAATGTGCCCAGCTATTTCGCTCTGGTGGGTCCCGAGGGGCCCAAGCTGGAGGAAAAATGCGGCTATTACGGGGAAAAGCTGGTTCTCTATGCCCAGACGCTGGGACTGAATACCTGCTGGGCGGGCATTTTCCGGGCCAAGCAGGTCTGGGCCCAGATCGGGGAAGGGGAGAGGCTGGTGCTGACCATCGCGGTTGGTTACGGCGCCACCCAGGGCAAGCCCCGGAAGAGTAAGACGTTCCAGCAGGTGACGGAGCTGAAAGGGGAGGCCCCGGACTGGTTTCAGAAGGGCGTCGAAGCGGCACTGCTGGCCCCCACCGCCGTGAATCAGCAGAAATTCCGCTTCACTCTGGACGAAAACGGGGAGGCGCACCTGAAGGCCAGCGCCGCCGGACCTTTTGTCAACGTAGATCTGGGGATCGTCAAATACCATTTTGAATTGGCCTCTGGCAGGACCGTAAAATGATCGGGGAGTACCAGGTTATCACGCTGTGCGGCAGCACACGGTTCAAGAAGGAATTTCTGGAAGCCCAGGAGGAGTTGACGCTGGCAGGGAAAATCGTGCTTTCCGTGGGCCTGTTCGGTCATGCCGACCATAAGCACGGCAGGGAAGTAACGCCCCAGGTCAAGGAAATGCTGGACGATATGCATAAGCGGAAAATAGACCTGTCCGATGGGATCTGTGTGATCAATCCGGGGGATTATATTGGGAAAAGCACCGCGTCGGAAATCGCCTACGCCCAGGCCACGGGCAAAACGGTGACATACCGGTATCCCCACCAGGAGGAAAAGTAAAAGAGGCACGGGGAATCCCGCGCCTCTTTACTTGCGGTGTGTTCTCAGAAGCCGGTCATGGCCGCCAGAACGTCTTCTTCCATCCGCTGGATGCCCTTCTTCATGGACAGCGCCTCGTCGATGTCCACGTCCAGATAGCCGCCGTCTTTGGTGCAGACGATTCGGTTGGTCTTGCCCTGGTTCAGCAGCTCCACCGCCAGATAGCCCATCTTGGTGGCGTTGACCCGATCCCGGCCGGTGGGGGTGCCGCCCCGCTGGATGTGGCCCAGCACCGTCACCCGGGGGTCCAGGTCGATGGTCTCCTTGATCTGCTTGGCGATGTCCGCCGCGGAGCCGGCCCCCTCCGCCACCACGATCATGTAGTGGGTGAAGCCGTTGAACCGGGCCTGACGGATCTTCTCGATCACGTCCCGCTCAAAATCGATGGGCTCCTCTGGAACCAGCACCGCCGTGGCGCCCACCGCCAGGCCCACGTACAAGGCCAGGTACCCGGCGTTCCGGCCCATGACCTCCACCACGGAGCAGCGCTCGTGGGACTGCATGGTGTCCCGCAGCTTGTCGATGCACTCGATGG
>CANQQO010000005.1 GCA_947625965.1 uncultured Oscillospiraceae bacterium | reverse complement strand
CCATCAGATTTTTTTGCAGCACATGGCCGCGCAGCTGCGCACTGGCCGATCACCGTGGCCACCGCCGCCCCGGCGATGCCCATGGCGGGAACGCCGAACCAGCCGAAAATAAACACCGGGTCCAGGACGATATTGATGAGCGCGCCGGCGCCCTGGGTGAACATGGTGTACATGGTCCGTCCGGATGCCTGCAAGAGCCGCTCAAAGAGGACCTCCACAAAGATCCCCAGGGTGAAGATGCAGCAGATGGAGGTATAGGCGGTGCCGCCCTCCACGGTGTCGGCCACCTGGGACTGCATGGCGTAGTAGGGCCGGGAGCCCAGGATCCCGAAGGCCACGAAAGCCAGGGTGATGATGGCCGTCAGGAAAATGCCGTTGCCGGCGGCCTGGCAGGCCCGCTCTCGGTTCCCCTCCCCCAGGGACTTGCTGAGCAGGGAGTTGACGCCCACGGCGATGCCGGTGGCAAAGCCGATCTGCATATTCTGCACGGGGAAAGCCAAGCTCAGGGCGGTGATGGCGTAGTCGTTGACGTCGCTGATCCGGGAGACATAGATGCTGTCCACCACGTTGTATAGCGCCTGGACCAGCATGGAGGCGATCATGGGCAGGGCCATGGTCAAAAGCAGCCGGCCAACGGGCATGACGCCCATCTTGTTTTCGTCCAAAGAGTGATCTTTTTTGTTCATTTACAAATGCTTCCTTGTGAAAAAATGGATACGCGGATACGCGCGGAAAAGGCGCCGCCCACCGGCGGCGCCTTTGGGTCGGTATGGAATTTACAGATACTGCTTCATGCCCTCGGGAACCTGGGCGGGGTCGTCGGAGATGGAGATGGTGATCTCCATGCTGTTGGCCTGGGCGAAACCGGCGCACCAGGCCAGGAACGCCTCGGCGCCTGCCCGGTCGGAGCCGATGATCTTATAAAGGCTTTCAATGTAAACATGGGTGATGTCGAAGTTCCCGGCGTGGAGACCGCTCAAAAAGCCCTTGAGCTGGTCCGCGTTGGAAATGGCGTACTCCTTGGCGTCTACCAGACGGACGCGGTAGCTCAGATCGTAGGTCAGCTTGCGGCCGTACTCGATGCACACCACGTCGCCGGTGGCGGAGGTCACGGTCTCGTTGATGGAAGCGACCAGCTTCTTGGTCTTGCCGGAGCCCTTCAGGCCCATAATCACATGAATCATTGGAAAAATCCTCCTTTGCTGTACGCACACGGGGCGCTACCGACATTTTATCAGGAAACGGCGGATTTTGCAACCCCCATTTCCCGGCCTTTTTTTGGCAAAATCAGTTTTCGTAGCCGGGCTTGCCCAGCAGGTGGAACATATTCCGCTTGTACAGCTCCACGCCGGGCTGATTGAAGGGATTGACCCCCAGCAGATAGGCGGAAATGCCGCAGGACAGCTCCAGGAAGTAGAACATCTCGCCCAGCTTGGCGTTATCCAGCTTGCCCATGTCCATGGTGATCACCGGCACGCCGCCGTCCACATGGGCGGCCACGGTGCCCAGGTACGCCTGCTCGTCCACGAAGGAGAGGGTCCTGCCCTCCAGATAGTTCAGGCCGTCCAGGTTCTTGTAGTCGCTGCCCACCACCGCCTCCTGGGCCGGGGGCGCGAAGCGGACCATCGTCTCGAACAGATTCCGCCGGCCCTGCTGGATCATCTGGCCCAGGGAGTGAAGGTCTGCGGTAAACTCGGCGGTGGCGGGGAAGAGGCCCTTGCCGTCCTTGCCCTCGGACTCGCCGAAGAGCTGCTGCCACCAGCCGCCGAACATCTTGAAGCCCGGCTCGAAGGACTCGAACAGCTCGATGGCCTTGCCCCGGCGATACAGCAGATTCCGCACGGCGGCGTACTGCCAGGCGGGGTTCTCAAAGGAGCGGATGTCGTAGAGCCGCTGGGCCTGGGCCGCGCCGGCCATGACGGCGTTGATGTCCATCCCGGCCACGGCCATGGGAAGCAGCCCCACGGCGGTGAGGACAGAGTACCGCCCGCCCACATCCGGCGGGATCACAAAGGTCTCCCAGCCTTCCTCCTGGGCCATCTGGCGCAGAGCGCCCTTGGTGGGGTCGGTGATGGCGTAGATCCGCTTCTTGGCGGCCTCGGTGCCGTACTTCCGCTCCAGCATCCAGCGCAGGGCCCGGGTGGCGATGGCGGGCTCGGTGGTGGTGCCGGACTTGGAGATGATGGCGATGGAGAAGTCCTTGCCCTCCAGCAGGCGGCACAGCTCGTTCCACGCCCGGGTGGACAGGCCGTTGCCGGCGAAGAGGATCTGCGGATTGCCCTTCCCCTTGCCGATGTTGTGGTTCACGCCCTGCATCAGCTCGATGGCGGCCCGGGGGCCCAAGTAGCTGCCGCCGATGCCGATGACCACAAACACGTCGGAGTCCGCCCGGATCCGGGCGGCGGCGGCGGAAATGCGGCGCATTTCCTCGGTGGGCTCGGCGGTGGGCAGGTGGAGCCAGCCCAAAAAGTCGCTGCCGGCGCCGGAGCCGTCCATCAGGGTCTGGTGGGCGGCGGCGACCTCCTTCTCCATGGACAGCAGATCGGGCAGGGACAGCTGTCCCCAAACATTGGATATATCGACTTTGATCATGGCAAATCATCCTTTCCGTTTTTTCGGTTCGCTTGTGTATATGTTACTCCAAAATCGGCGCAAACGCAAGGGGGGCTGGAAAAGTTTCAAAACTTTTCAAATTTTTTCCAGCTCCCTATGGCTTTTTTCTCCGGACGGCGGTATAATAAGGGAGCTTATCAACCCACTGGGAGGAAACAAACCTATGAAATACGGCTTCGGCGTGGATCTGGGCGGCACCACCGTCAAGATCGGCTTCTTTAACGAGCGAGGCGTCATGCAAGGCAAATGGGAGATCCCCACCCGGACGGCGGAACGGGGCCGGCACATCCTGCCGGACATCGCCGCCTCTATCCGGCAGCATCTGGACAAGACGGGGATCCCGGACAGCGACATTTTGGGCATCGGCATCGGCGTTCCCGGGCCAGTGGACCCCAAGGGCAACGTCAATAAGTGCGTCAACCTGGGCTGGGGGGTGTTCAATCTCCATCAGGCCCTCTCCACCCTGACGGGCTTTCCCGTCAAGGGCGGCAACGACGCCAACGTGGCGGCCCTGGGCGAATACTGGATGGGCGGCGGCATGGGCTCCAGCAACATGGTCTTCGCCACCCTGGGCACCGGCGTAGGCGGCGGCATCATTGTAGGCGGGGAGCTGATCCACGGCTACCACGGCTCCGGCGGCGAGATCGGCCACATCGTCCTGGACAAGAACGAGCCCGAGGCCTGCGGCTGCGGCAAACACGGCTGCGCGGAGCAGTACTGCTCCGCCACCGGGGTGGTCCGGGTGGCCGAGCGGTATCTGGCGGCCCATCCCGAGCCCTCCGCCCTGCGGGACATCTTCCCCCTGACCTGCAAGGACGTGTTCGACGCCTCCGCCACCGGCGACCGGGTCGCCGCCGCCATTTTGGAGCAGGTCTACGACTATTTGGGCCAGTTCCTGGCGGATATCTGCTGCGTCATCGACCCGGAGGTGGTGGTCCTGGGCGGCGGCGTCAGCAAGGCGGGTCTGCCCCTGCTGGACGGGGCCCGGCGGTACTTCAATAAGTATGTGTTCCACGCCGCCAAGGGGGCCCGGTTCGCCCTGGCCTCCCTGGGCAACGACGCCGGGACCTACGGGGCCTTCAAGCTGGCCCTCAACGAATTTGGAAAGTAAAATTAAGGAGGAAATCAAATGTACTGCTATCGCCAGCTCACTTCCGATCTGTACTGGGTGGGCGCCAACGACCGGCGGCTGGCCCTGTTCGAGGGCGTGTACTCCGTCCCCCGGGGCGTGAGCTACAATTCCTACGTCCTGCTGGACGAGAAGACGGTCCTGTTCGACACCGTGGACAAGGCCGTTGGGAAGGTCTTCTTTGAAAACGTGGAGCAGGTCCTCTCCGGCCGGGACCTGGACTATGTCTTCGTCCACCACATGGAGCCGGACCACTCCGCCACCCTGGCCGACATTCTGCTCCGCTATCCCGGGGCGAAGATCGTCTGCAACGCCGCCACCCGGAACATGATGAAGCAGTTCTTCTCCTTCGACGTGGACAGCCGCTGGGTAGAGGCCAAGGAGGGGGAGGTCTTCTCCACCGGCCGGCACAATTTCTGCTTCGTCAAGGCCCCCATGGTCCACTGGCCGGAGGTCATGGTGTCCTACGACACCACCGACGGCATTTTGTTCTCCGCCGACGCCTTCGGCACCTTCGGCGCCCTGAACGGGGCCATCTACGCCGACGAGGTGGACTTTGACCGGGACTACCTGGACGAGGCCCGCCGGTACTACACCAACATCGTGGGCAAGTACGGCACCCAGGTCACGAACCTGCTGAAAAAGGCCACCCTGCTGGACATCAACCTCCTGTGTCCCCTCCACGGCTTTGTCTGGCGGAAGGACATCGGCTATTTCGTCAACAAATACCTGGCCTGGGCCAGCTACACCCCGGAGGAGACCGGCGTGATGATCGCCTACGCCTCCGTCTACGGCAACACGGAGAACGCCGCCGAGATCCTGGCGGTGAAGCTCCGGGAGCGGGGGATCAAGACGGCGGTCTACGACGTGTCCGTCACCCCGGCCTCGGAGATCGTGGCGGCGGCCTTCCGGTTCAGCCACCTGGTCTTCGCCTCCACCACCTACAACGCCGGCATTTTCGTCACCATGGAGGCCCTATTATCCGACCTGGCGGCTCACAACATCCAAAACCGGACGGTGGCCCTCATTGAAAACGGCTCCTGGGCCCCCACCAGCGGCGGCCTCATGCGGAAAGTCCTGGAAAAGTGCAAAAATATGACCATTCTGGACGAGACGCTCTCCATCCGTTCCTCCGTCAAGGAGAATCAGTTGGAGGTCCTGGACCGGATGGCCGACGCCATCACCGCCACCATCCCCGCCCCCGCGGCGGCGGAGCCTCTGGCCGCCGGGACCGTGGACAACAAGGCCATGTTCAAGCTGTCCTACGGTCTGTTCGTCCTGACCACCTGGGAGGGGGACAAGGACAACGGCTGCATCATCAACACCGCCGGCCAGCTCACCTCCAACCCCAACCGGATCCAGATCGCGGTGAACAAGCAGAACTACTCCCACGATCTGATCCTCCGCACCGGGGCGTTCAACGTCAGCATTCTGACCCAGGACGCGCCCTTCCAGGTATTCCAGCAGTTTGGCTTTTGCTCCGGCCGGGACACGGACAAGTTTGCCTCCGTTTCCTACGACTGCCGCACCGCCAACGGTCTGCGTTATATCCCCGAGTACACCAACGCGGTGATCTCCGGCAAGGTGATCTCCGCCACGGACTACGGCACCCACACCCTGTTCGTGGCCGACGTCACCGAGGCCAAGATCCTGTCGAACGCTCCCAGCGTGACCTACCAGTATTATTTTGACCACATCAAGCCCAAGCCCGCCCCCGCCGTGGAGAAAAAGACCGGCTGGGTCTGCAAGATCTGCGGCTACGTCTACGAAGGCGAGGAGCTGCCCCCGGACTTCATCTGCCCATTGTGCAAGCACGGGGCTGAGGATTTTGAAAAGCTGACCTGATAAAAACCCACGCCCCCGGCTTTTGGCCGGGGGCGCAACTCCATTCAAAAAACCGCCCCCAACCCGGGAGGCGGTTTATTATTTCTGATAAATGGCCTTGTTCTTTTCGATCAGATAGTCGATCAGGCGGCGGACCAGCCGAATATCCTCCTGAGTGAGCCCCGCCACGCTGACGGTGGCGCTGTTGTCCAGTCCCAGCAAAAAATCCGTGGAGACCCGAAAATACCGGGCCAGCTCCGCCAAATACTGGGTGGAGGGCACCGAAAGTCCCATTTCCCATGCGTTGACGCCCGCCCGCGTGATCCCCAAATCCCGCGCCAGCTCCGCCTGGGTGATCCCCCGCTGTTGCCGTAATGCTCTGATGTTCTCATCGATCATATCCTGGCCCTCCTTTCATGTGTATAGTATGCTTTACAGAATGATATTTCATTAACAAAATGATAATCTGAGTTGACATTTGGGAAAAGATGTGCTAATATGGACATTGAAAAGAAAGATAAAAAGGGGTGTCCACTTATGAAAATCAAAAAAGCACTCGCTCTGCTCCTGGCCCTCTGCCTAACGCTGGCCATGGTGCCCGCAAGCGCCTTTGCGGATGGCGAAACCAGCGGAACCTGCGGAGAAAACCTAACCTGGACCTTCGACGAATCCACCGGAACGCTGACAATCAGCGGAACCGGGGAGATGACAAGCAGCCCTTGGTCCAAAATCAAGGACCAAATCATCCACATCAACATAGAAGAAGGAGCAACCAGCATTCGTGACCGTGCTTTTGAGAATTGCCGCAATTTGTTGGATGTCCATTTCCCTGAAACACTGAGAAGCATTGGTGAAGACGCGTTCCAGAAATGTAAAAAACTTTCTTCTATTCGTATCCCTGACGCCACTAAATATTTTGGATACTTTGCTTTTTTTGATTGCCCTGAATTAAAACGCGTAGATTATTCTAACTTAAGGAATTGGTGCCTAATTCAGTTTGACAGTTGGTATTCTAACCCACTTTGCAATGGCGCCGATTTGTACTTTGACGGCGTTATTGCCCGGAATATTGAAATTCCTGATGACTTCGATGGCGTTGGGGTATGTCAATTTCAGGGTTGTGCCAGTATAACGAATGTTACCATTCCAATGGGCGTTACTAGAATCAACGCCATAGCGTTCGAGGGATGTAAGAATCTCGTCAGTGTTTCAATTCCTGATACTGTGAACTATATTGGCAGTTACGCTTTTGAGAGCTCCGGAATTAAATCTCTGCGTATCCCCGATACAGTCACTGCCGTTACCGCCAATCTCTGCCATTGGTGCTATGATTTAGAGGAAGTCATTATCGGAAGGGATGTAACCAGAATTGAAGGTGCTGCCTTTAATATGTGCACAAGCCTGGAAAGAATAAGTTATCGAGGAGATCGCCCGAGTTACTATGGTACCGTTGCTTTTTCGTTTACTCCTGGCATTAAAGAAATCTTTTATCCAGCAGGAAATGCTTCATGGCAGGAATATTTAGCCGGCTATTCTGGTAGTTTGCTTTATAAAGCATACAGTGTAAATGATTATTACGATGGAAGCTATGAAAAACCGCCAGTTGATCATGGCGATACCATAGTTTTTAACGGGCATAAATATGTTAGATATGATGTTGATGAAAGTTTGACATGGGAAGACGCAAAGGAATATTGCGAAACCTTAGGCGGACATCTTGCCACAATCACGTCGGAGGCGGAGCAAAACGCCGTTGAGTCCATTGTCGTTGGTGGTAAAAGTGATCAATATTGGCTTGGTGCAGATTGTACCTTTTCCCGGTTCAGTGAAGGCGATTGGATCACTGGAGAAGACTGGACATACGAAAACTGGGTTACCTCAAAAAGTCATAGATTTTGTAGCAATTTAACAATGGTACGCGTTAGCAATAGTGACACTATAAATGATGCCCGTGCACTTGGAAGATGGGATATCGCATCAGGAAAAAACTATGGATTCATCTGCGAATTTGAGGATGTAGATAATTCTGATGGACTGATTCTAGAGCACAGCACCCCAGAAAAGGAACAGATTTATTCTGACAGCGCATTGGTCCTACAGTTTAACCAGGAAATCGAGCTTGATTTTTCCACAGAGGACCTTACTGCTAATAAAGGGATTCACATCTATAACTATGAAACAGATAAGGAAGTCCGCGCCCTAAATATTCAAACGATTTCCTCATATTATGCAAATGGCGATCCAATCACAGATGGCACTTTTACAGTGTCCCGCGCTTTCTCGGGCTTGCCTGTTGGGAAATACTACATCCTGATCGATAAAGGCTTTATCCGCGCTAAAAATCCCGATGAAAACGGGGTTAAGGCCATTTTTGAGGGAATCAGCGATAAGGATGGGCTGTGGTTCATTTATCGGCCAATCTCAACCTGCTCTCTAGACGAACTACAATCAATTGACTATCTGGCCCTGTCGAGCCTGAGCTATGGCAGTAGACCCAGTGAAATGCGTATAACCATTCAGGAATACCTGGGCGAGAAATGGGACACTTATTGGGAAGGAACTGATATTAAATACAGTGAGCTTTTTGACCATTTGGCTGATTGGAAAATTGTCAATTATTTAGAAGATCCGCTTACCGGCTTTGCTGCATTTGCATTCACAAATGATCAAGATGAAATGGTTGTATCTTACCGAGGTTCACAATTTGAGGACTTTTGGAATGACTGGTTTATGAATGACATTGCTATGATTTTGGGAATCTGTGGAGAGCAAATCAATGAAGCGTTTAACTTTTTTGGACGAACTGGTAATGTCAACTCTGGTAAAGTCGCTGTAACAGGTCATTCTTTAGGTGGTGCCCTTGCGGATATTATCTCAGCAAGGTATGGTGTCAAAGGCGTGTCGTTTAATTCTGCACCATTTCTAGATATTGCGTACACATATTTCCCAGCAGAAATGACCAGTAACTTCACAGGCGTAGACGATTACAATTTTCTTGCATATGTTAATAAAGCTGATATTTTTATTGGAGATTACTTTTTGAATGAGCACATCAAACCAAAGATAGTATTGGACCATAATTTGGACTGGAGCCTGGATTTTTTGAACTGGAACCAATACTGGAGAATTGATTTGAAATCAGACTGGATCAATTGGATATCACATATGCTCCCCACTCTTGTTACAAGAGATACCAATGGCAAACCGTGCTTAACACAAATCATCAATAGCAGAATTCCTCAATCAGTCGTGAAACAAGTCTCCTCTGTCGTGCGTCTCCAACTGGGTACTTCCCGGAGAGATACTATCACGCCTCTATTTCGTTTCCCAATATTGGATTATACTAAGGAATTATTTGATATTGATACGACAGAGTATGATACGCGAATTAATGCAAGCTACGGTGGAAATGGGTATGACACTATCATCGGTTCTCAACTGGGCGACATAATAAGTGGCGGAAAAGATGGCGCAGATATGGATGGTCAGTGGGGTAATGATACCTATTTTATTCACAAGGGCGATGCTGGGAGCACTATTCACGATGTGGCTGGGCAGGATGTAGTTATTTTGTGCGGTTTTGACAGCGATGAAGAAATTGTCTACCAAGCAACGGATAAATTTGTTAGCATAATGGTTAATGGAGAAATTGTCGTAAATGTGCAAAGGAATCGGTCTAGCTGTAAAGATAAAGATTGGAACTCCTTTATCATACGAAGAGATGATGCGTCCCTTGGCATTAATATTGAAGAAGATCTGGAAACCACGAAATGCTATGAAAAATCATTTTCAATTGGCTGCCCCGTCAATATTGAGATCTACGATGAGGCTACCGGCGAGGTGGTTTACACCGACCAGGATGGGGAGGTCGGCGCTTACTACACCGACTATGGCAACTTCTATGTCTTCCCCGAAAATGAG
Organism: uncultured Oscillospiraceae bacterium; assembly: GCA_947625965.1. Taxonomy (GTDB): domain Bacteria; phylum Bacillota; class Clostridia; order Oscillospirales; family Oscillospiraceae; genus Faecousia. The sequence continues at coordinate 40,481 of CANQQO010000005.1, read as the reverse complement.
GAAGGGACCGAGTTTGTAAAGCAGGTCGATCTGGTCCAGGGCTATGCCATTCGCATCGTGGGCTATGATAACGGAACCATGACCATCGATTCCTATGACACCAACGGCAGCTCCCTGTACAACGAGTTGGCCGCTTCCGGCATTGAGGTCACCCCCACCATGACGGCAACCATCGAAGAAATCGGGGAACAAAAGAATCTGGTCATTGACTACGACGGCGACGGCGTTACAGACAGCGTGGTGCCCCTGGCTGTGCCGGTGGTCGTGTCCTTTGACGCCAACGGCGGGACCGGCGAGATGGCGGAGGTTTCCGTCGCCGCCGGCGGGGCGTATGAACTGCCCGAATGTGGGTTCATTGCGCCGGAGGGGCAGACCTTCCAGGGCTGGGACGTGAACGGGACCGTGTGCGCCCCCGGTGAAAAGGTCACGGTGACGGAAGACGTGACCGTCAAGGCCCTTTGGTCCGCCGCTTCCGGCGAGGTGACGCCGCCCTCCGGCGAACCCGGCGGGTCCCAGACGCCGCCCGAGCCGAGCGACCTGCCTCTGCCCCCCGTGGTGCCCCCGTCCTCCAGCGAGCAGACGGGATCCACCGCCCCCTCCACCACCCCGGAGGGTCCCGCAAAGACCGGCGACTTTTCCGCCCCGGCCCTGTGGGCTGGGATGATGGCGGTGTCCGCTTTGGTCATCATGCTTATCCTCCCGCGCAAAAACAAGCACGAATAAGCGCGGCGCGCCCCCGGCTTTTGGCCGGGGGCGCGAAATATTGGTGGACCTATTATCTTTCCAGGATTTGGCCCAGCATGATGTCCAGCATGGTCAGGCATCTCGGCACGTGGAAGGGGCCCTTGAAGGTGGAGCCTTTGCAGGGGGGCTCCGTGGGCTTGCCGTCCCGGCGGAGGTAGCCGAACCATTCGCCGTACTCCGGGTCGGCAAAGTGGGCCTTGCAGTAGTCCAGGACTTGGCAGAAAATGTCCAGATATTTCTCCTCCCCCGTGTCCCGGTAGAGCATCAGGGAGGCGATCAGGGCCTCGTTGTGGGGCCACCAGAGCTTCATATCGTGCTCATACGCCTCCGGCGGCAGGCCCTGGCAGTCCAGGAAGTACAAAATACCGCCGTACTCCCGGTCCCAGCCCTTGGAAAAGGCCATGTTGAAGACCTTCTCCGCCTTTTGGTGCAGGGCGAAGTCGCCGGTCTCGTTGGCCCGCTCCATCAGGAACCAGGCGCACTCCATGTCGTGGCCCGGATTCACCGTCCGGCCCTCGGTGTAGTAGAGCCGGGGGGCGCCGTCCATGGCAACATTTTCCAGGGTGCAGCCCAAATCCTCCTTCACATGGTAGCGGAAGATCTCCTCCACGCAGGTGGCGGCCCGCTCGTCGTATATTTCCCGCCGCTCCGGGTCCACCCGGCTCAGGACGGCGGTGACGTTCAGCAGGATCATGGGATTCCCCAGGCTCCGGCCGGTGCGGGTGGCAGGGTCCGTCTTGGGGCCCAGGCCCGTGGGGTCGGCCATGCCGTGGGTCAGCTCGTAGTACAGGTCGTAGGCCCGCCGGGCCCGGTCCAAATGGGCCCGCTCCCCGGTGAGGCCGTAGTACTCCGCGTTGGCCATGCAGTAGAACGCCTCGGAGAAGCAGTACCGCCGTTGACGCAGGGGCTTGCCCTCGGCGGTGACGGTGAAATACAGCCGTCCCCCGGCGGCGCGGTTGACGCAGTAGTCCTCCAGAAAGTCGATGCAGCTCTTGCTGGCGGCCAGCCACTCCGGCCGGACGCCGTAGACCCGACAGAGATAGGCGTAGGTCCAGCCGCAGCGGCCCTGCATCCAAACGCTCTTATCGGTGGAGAAGACCCTCCCCTGCCGGTCCAGGCAGGTGTAGACCCCCCCATGTTCCCGGTCCATGCCGTTTTTCAGCCAGAAGGCAGCGGCGCTTTCCAGCTCCCGGCGGACCCAGCCGCGTATTTCCAACAGTTTTTCCTGTTCCATATGCCCTTCCTCCCAAGTTTTCAGGTTGGTACCAGCATACCACAGTTTCCGCCGGATTTCAACATAGGACGAATTTTCTGAAAAAGACTCGCAATATTTTTCAACCTTCGGCGCATACTAAGTTTGGAATTTGATTTGGGAGGTAACACCATGTTTGACCTGAGACCCTACCGCGGAAGCGGTCTGCAAAGCTACAATCCCTTCCGGGAGATGGAGGAGCTGGAACGGCAGTTTTTCGCTCCCTTTTTCCGCACCGGGGACCTGGCGGAGTTTAAGACGGACATCTTTGACCGGGGCGACAGCTTCCAGTTGGAGGCCGATCTGCCGGGCTTCGACAAGAAGGACATCTCTCTGGACCTGACCGGCGACACCCTGACCATCCACGCCCAGCGGCACTCCGACTGCGAAAAGAAGGACTGCCAGGGCAAGGTCCTCTGCCAGGAGCGCTCCTACGGCCAGTACAGCCGGTCCTTCGACGTGTCCGGCGTGGAACTGGACAAGATCAAGGCCAAGTACGAAAACGGCGTTCTCAAGCTGGCCCTGCCGAAAAAGCAGATCCCCCAGCCCGAGACCCATCAGCTCTCCATCGACTGAAGAAGCCAAAACAGCAAATCGAAAACGCTCCGGCGAGACAAAACCGCCGGAGCGTTTTTGGTTCGATATGGGCGGATTAAATCGTGGTAGATTTCTTAACGTTTGGGTGGTATAATGGGAAATGTCGAGTGGGCGGCTGTTGGACGAATCGGGATTTGAGAGGTACATAAGCATGAAGCAAAAGAGAATGATATTCCTTTCCGTTTTACTATCCGCTTTGCTGTTTATTTTGCTATATATTATTTTACACGAGGCGGGCCACTGTATTGTGGCAATTTCGTGTGGAGCAACCATTACTGAGTTCAGTATTCTCTCCGCCCATGTGCGTTATAGCGGCGGGCGTTTTACAAACCTATCAGACTTATTCCTCAACGCCAATGGCGTATTCTTTCCGCTGATCCTATCGTACATATATATGCTTCTGTATCGGAAAACGGCAAAGAACAGGTTTTACCGCATTATGTCCTTCTTTTGCGCACTGATGCCAGCTATTTCATTATTGCCTTGGGTCGTTTTCCCAATAGCGTATAGGAACGGTTTTCGATTTGCAGAGAACGACGACGCTATGAGATTCCTATATAATTTCAGTTCTGCTCACAGCCCTCTGTGGGTGACTGCCGCAGCGTTGATATTGATCGTCATCAGCGTGGTGCTTACTGTTAAGAGAGGTATTTTGCGAAACTACATTGAAGCAATCAAAGAAATCAAACAAGCAAAGTAGAGATTCCCGCTTGTCGAGGCGTTGCAAAACCCTTTCGGAACGAAAGAGCGCGCTTCTATCCATAGATCGTGCGCCCTGCGCGTCTTCCTCTTTTCAACAAGTCTGAAAAGAGAATCGGGATTTTAAGGAGAAAACGAAAATGGGAAAATACATCCTGAAACCAATGGAGAGCGAGGATGAAATAAATGGCAAGGGATATGTCCATTACCAATCTTGGCACGAAACGTACACAGGTCTTGTTGACCCTACATATATGGAGCGGCGGACACTCGAAAAATGTACGGAGATCGCACACAGGTGGCCCGACAATATCATCGTAGCAAAAGACGGAGAAAAAGTGGTCGGTTTTGTAGGATATGGCCCCTACCGAGACGAAACGCTCCCTGCACATGGAGAAGTTTTTGCAATCTATGTCCTCGCGGAGTATCACGGCAAAAAGATCGGATATGAGCTGATGAACGCCGCGCTCAACGAGCTTTCGGATTATAAAAAAATTGCCGTATGGGTGTTGAAAGGAAACGACAAAGCCATTCGTTTCTATAAGCGGTATGGATTTCATTTTGACGGCACAGAAGCGGAAATCATGCTGGGCACGCAAAATACAGAGTTGCGGATGATTTACGAAAGAAGCTGAAGCAACGCACGGTTCCCCCCACACATCAAAATTGAAACACGAACGATCGACCGCCCTGCGCCGGCTTTTCGGTGGAAGAACGGAAAACGCGCCCGGAGACAGCTCCGGGCGCGCAATTTGTGAAAAGGGTCTTCGGGATCGAGCAGGCCGATCACTTTGCGTACTCGACGGCCTTTGTCTCCCGGATCACGTTGATCTTGATCTGGCCGGGGTATTCCAGCTCCGCTTCGATCTTCTTGGCGATGTCCCGGGCCAGAAGGATCATATTGTCCTCCGTGACTTCCTCGGGCTTCACCATGATCCGGACCTCCCGGCCGGCCTGGATGGCGTAGGCCTTCTCCACGCCGGGATAGGAGCCGGTCAGCTCCTCCAGCTTTTGCAGACGGCGGATATAGTTCTCCACATTCTCCCGCCGGGCGCCGGGCCGGGCAGCCGACACCGCGTCCGCCGCCTGGACCAGGACGGCGATCACAGTCTTGGGCTCCACGTCCCCGTGGTGGGCCTCGATGGCGTTGACCACCACCGGGTTCTCCTTAAACTTCCGGGCCAGGTCCGCGCCCAACTGGACGTGGCTTCCCTCCACCTCATGGTCGATGGATTTGCCCAGGTCGTGCAGCAGGCCCGCCCGCTTGGCAAGGGCCACGTCCACACCCAGCTCTGAGGCCATGAGCCCGGCCAGGTGGGCCACCTCGATGGAGTGGTTCAGCACGTTCTGACCATAAGAGGTGCGGTATTTCTGCCGGCCCAGGATCTTCACCAGCTCGGGGTTCAGGTTGTGGACCCCCGTCTCATAGCAGGCCCGCTCACCCTCCTCCCGGATGGTGCGGTCCACTTCCTTCTTGGCCTTCTCCACCATGTCCTCGATGCGGGTGGGGTGGATCCGCCCGTCGGCGATCAGCTTTTCCAGGGCGATCCGGGCCACCTCCCGGCGGACCGGGTCAAAGCTGGACACCGTGATGGCCTCCGGCGTGTCGTCAATGATCAGGTCCACGCCGGTGATGGTCTCCAGGGTCCGAATGTTCCGGCCCTCGCGGCCGATGATCCGGCCCTTCATCTCGTCGTTGGGCAGGGGCACCACGGAGACCGTGGTCTCCGCCGCGTGGTCCGCCGCGCAGCGCTGAATGGCGATGGACAGGACCTCCCGGGCCTTCTCGTCGGCCTCCTCCTTGAACTGCGCCTCGATCTCCTTGATCTTCATGGCCGTCTCATGGCGGACGTCGGACTCCACGCTGTCCAGCAGGCATTGCTTGGCCTGCTCCTGGGTCAGGCCGGAGATCTCCTCCAGCGTGGTCAAGTGGCGCTTGCGGATCTCCTCCGCCTCCTCCTTGACCTGGCTGACCTCCGCCAGACGGCGGGTCAGCTCCTCCTCCTTCCGCTCAAAGGCGTCGGTCTTCTTGTCCAGGGATTCTTCCTTCTGCTGCAAGCGGCGCTCCTGCTTACTCAGCTCGGCGCGGCGCTCCTTGACCTCTCTCTCGTACTCCGTGCGGGATTTATGGATCTCGTCCTTGGCCTCCAGAAGCATTTCCTTCTTCCGGCTCTCGCCCCCGCGGATGGCCTCGTTGATGATCCGGGTCGCCTCCTGCTCCGCGGAGCCGATCTCCCGTTCCCCGACCTTCCTGCGATAAACGACGCCGGCAAAAAACGCCGCCACAGCTACAGCCACGCATACCAGGACGATCAACACGATTTGCAACGGTCCCATAATTGTTTAACAGCACCTCCTTTGAATGATCGGTTCTGCCGGAGGTGGGCATACTGACCCCATGGGAAAACTGCCGGTCTAAGCCGGCGGCATATCAAAAAACGCCATGAGGCGACAAACCCAAACTTCGGCATCAGCCGGATAATATGAAACGCCGGGGCAACGGCCTGCCGGCGCACACCATACCGAATATATTTTATCCACATTTCCCGGGAATGTCAAGTGGATTGCGGGAAAAGTGCCTCGGATGCGTTGACTTTTTTTCCGGAATCTGGTATGGTATGCTTATCTTTCGCAAGGAGGCGCGGATATGGAACGGTATTTATTTGTCATCGACTATCAGGTGGACTTCGTGGACGGGGCTCTGGGCTTCGCCGGGGCGGAAAAGCTGGACGGGCCCATCGCGGAGAAGGTCCTCTCCTACGGTCCGGGCAGGGTCTTTTTCACCCGGGACACCCATTTTGAGGACTATCTTCAGACCCGGGAGGGGCGGAATCTGCCGGTGATCCACTGTGTCCGGGGCACCCCCGGCTGGCAGATCTACGGAAAAACCGCCCAGGCCCTGGAACAGGTGGGCGCCAAGGCCATCGACAAGCTGTCCTTCGGCATAGACGTCAGCGACCCGGCCACGGCGGCGGTCCTGCCGGAGCGGGCCGACGAGATCGAGCTGGTGGGGCTGGTGAGCAATATCTGCGTGGTCAGCAACGCGGTGACCCTGCAAAGCAAGTACCCCCAGGCCACGATCACCGTGGACGCCGCCTGCACAGATTCCTTCGACAAGGGGCTCCACGGGAAGGTGCTGGATGTGCTGGAGGGCTTGCAGGTCAAGGTCCATCGGTAAAATATCCCATCCGACCCTTGACATTGGGGAAGAATGGGATATAATATAGGCGAGGGTACTGTTACAGACGGTTAAGCCCTCGGGGTCAAACTAAAAATTGTTGACCGCTTGGGTTGCAGCCGAGCGGTCAACACACTTTTGGAGCCGGGAAACATATCATTGTAAACCATACAGCTTTTGCTGTGAATTTCCCATCCGCCCCCTTGACATTCGGGGAAAATGGGGTATAATATAGACGAGGGCACTGTTACAGACGGTTAAGCCCTCGCGAGGTTAATCAACAAATTGTTGACCGCTTGGGTGGTAGCCGAGCGGTCAACACGCTTTTGGAGCCAGAAAACACATCATTGCCAGGATCCCCAGCAGAATGACGCAGTTTACCAGAAAGCGAAGGAAATCCCATCGCCCGTCCATCCGCATCACCCCCTTTCCAAAAAGGGAGTGGCTGAACCGCCTTTTTATGTAACAGTGCCGCCATTATCATAGCATTTATGGGAAGATTTGTCAAGAACGCCCGGCGGATTTCCGCCGGGCGTCAGCTTGTCAAATAGCCTTGTTTGCCGTCCGCAGACGGCAAACCCATTTCAATCATTTTTTGCCAGGGCGTGTACCTGGCAAAAAATACCTTTCAGGCTGAGAGTGTGCGAGCCGGGGGCAAGGCCCCGGCGAGTGCGCGGTTCAGCCTGCGATCCCCTCCAAATGGGAGCCCAGCGAAGCGGGTCCCATTTGGGAGGCTGTCAAAAACGAAAGTTTTTGACAGCCTCACGCCCGGCGGGTTTCCGCCGGGCGTCAGCTTGTTATACCGCTTTTTCTTTGACGATCACGTACCCGTCCACTAAATTGGCTTGGGCAAGCTCGCCCTCGATGGCCATTTGGCGCTCCATCAGGTCCGTCAAGATCACGACCCCGTCCTGGCACTCAATCCGCATCACATTGCGCATGGCCACGGTCTCGGGCTTCATTTGATTGCGGTAGGCGGTAGAAAGACACATAGCGGCCTCCTTATTTCACGTCCAGGCTGGCCAGAACGGCGGTCAGCCGCAGGTTGCCCTTCTCAAAATCCGACACCGCCGCCATGACCTGCTCGTAGGCGGTGTGGTTCCCCGCCTTGTCCAGTTGGACCGCCAGGTCCGCCAGCTCCCGGGTATGGGCGGCGTTGTGGCCGGCCATATACTTCATCAGCGCCGTCAACTCCTCCATGGGCGTGTGCTCGCACTTGGCTCCGCAGGCGTCGCAGTTCTGGGCGCAGTCCGCCGGAGCGTGGGTGTGGTCATGCTCATGGTCGTGGGTGTGGGGATGGGTATGGGTCACGCCGTCGGCGTGGGTGTGTTCGTGGATATGCTCATGGTCCATGGGAATCGCTCCTTTTGCTTTTTTCTATATTATACCCAAAGCGCCCCCCTTTTGCAAGGGGGGCGGGGGTTATTTTGCGGGCTCCGAGTGGAAATCCGTGATCTCCCCGGTGTCCTCGTTCAGGACGAAGGTCACCGTGGCCAGACGGGTCATGGCCTGGTCCTTGGCCGCGACGGACTTGGAATAGGCCCAGAGATCGTCCATGGCCTTGCCGTTCTGGGTCATGACCTCCGTGTCCACGCTGTACACCGCCACGGTGTAGGTAGTGGTCTTGCCCAGGAAGGGGTGCATGGCGGACTCGATCACCGCCACGGTGTTTTCGCCGTCAAATTCGTCGGTCTGGGAGCGGATATTTTCCAGCGCCTCCTGGTTCTTCCCGGGGCGCTCCTGGGTGGTGTAGCCGGCGCTGACGGAGGTCGTGGCGTAGTGGTAGTTCAGGTAGGCAAGGGTGGAGCCCAGGCCCACCACGAACAGCACCGCCAGCAGTGCCGCCTGACGTTTGCCGAATTTGAGGCTCTCCTTCACGTCCTTGTTCCCATAGGTCAGGCCCAGCCGGGTGGTGATGGGCACCACGGCGGCCAGGAACAATGTCAGGGCCACGGACTCCAGGGGGAACATAAACAGATTCTTAAAGATCGCGGGAATGGTGAGGATATAGGTGCTGTCCGGGTAGAAGACAGAGTAGTACCAGATCATCAGCGGGGTGTTCAGCAGGACGTTGACCCCCAGGCAGATGGCGAACCGGCTGAGCATCACCCGCGCGGGGGTGACTTTGGCCCGGTACAGGAACAGGGCGAAAATCAGGGAGCCGGCCACCTCGGTCAAGACCATAGGCGGGAAATAGAAGCCGTCGGGATTGAGCATAAAGCCCAGCACGTCCGTAATGACGGCGCAGATGGAGGCGATCACCGGCCCAAAGATCATGGCGCCCAGGGCGTTGGCGAAAAAGGCGGTGTTGATCTTCAGATTGGGGGCCAGGGGGATGTACAGGGCCGTCTTCAAAATGAGCCGGATGGCGATCATCAGGGCGGCCACCACCAGCATCCGCAGGTCCGCCAGCTCCAAAGTCGCGTCCCACCAGTAGGCTTTGGAGAAGGGATGGGGGTACAATTTGTCGGATTTTTTCAGTTTACGCATAGGCTCCTCCTTCATTCACGTGCGCCGGACCGCCGGAAACGCCTCCGCCGCCCACCGGTAACATAAATCCCCCAGCGATAAGCCGGGGGAGCTGCGCACCGGGGGGATGGGCGGCGAAAGACCTCGCCGGAATGCCCGAACCCTTTGTTTCGTTGCTACATAAAGGAGGATGTCCACCCATATGCAACAGCGGGTGCGGAGATCCCATCGCGGAGAAAACTCCTTCGTCCGCCCGACAACTCCCCATTTAGGCGGCACTTCACGCGGGATTTCCTACTCTGTTCGGGGTTATCATACACGAAACCGCCCCAAAAGTAAAGCCCCTTTTTTGCCCTTCCGTTTTTTTGGCAAATTTGACAGCTTTCCCCCGTCCCCGCCCGTTCCCTTTGTGCAAGGGCGCCTCTGCCGTTTCTTAAGAACTCCTTAAGATTTTCCGCCGAAACCTTTAAGATTCCCCGCCCCGCCTTGCGCTTTCCTCCGCCGGGTGGTATATTGAAATCAACATTCACCGCCGGGGATCGCGCCCGGCGGCGGGAAAAGGAGGAATTTTCAATGTCGGAATTTGCAGGACTTCTGCTGGATCTGTTCTTTTCAGCCGTCAAAGCTCTGCTCCCCTTCTGGCTGGCCGCGCTGGCGGCGGTGGTCCTGGGGGCGCTGCTGTGGAAGGTATGGGGAAAGAAAAAAGTGTCTGTGCCCCGCTGCTTTTTCCTCTGGGTGCTGCTGTGCTATCTGGCAGGGCTGGTGTATGTCACCGTGTTTCGTAGCCTCAGCGCCGGGTATCTGGATTTTGGACGGCGGCAGGGAAATGTGAGTCTGCACCTTTTCCGGGCCTTCCGGGAGGCGTGGAACGGCTTCACCCTGCAAAGCTGGCTCAACCCCATTTTGAACACGGCGGTGTTCGTTCCCCTGGGGGTGCTGCTGCCCCTGACCGGGCGGCGGCTGCGGAAGTGGTACGTCTCCCTGCTGGCGGCCCTGGGCCTCAGCCTGCTCATCGAGTCCGCCCAATTCCTGCTGGGCGCGGGGACCTTCGATGTGGACGATCTCATCTGCAACACCCTGGGGGCTGTCCTGGGCTGGGCGGCGGTGACGATGGTCCTGCTGCTTCTCGAAAAAGCGCCGAAGAAAGCGTATCTTCCCGCCGGGGCGGTGCTGGGGGGCTTCCTGGCCGTGGCGCTCTTCTTCGTGGGATTGTATTTTTTCCAGCCCTACGGCAACCTGGCCATCGCCCCGTCCTACACTGTGGATGTTCGGGACGTGGCCTGGACCGTCTCCTGCGACCTGCCCGATCAGGCCGGGGAGGCCCCCATTTGCAAAGGCAAACGGTTCTCCAAAGCGGACTGCGACGCCCTGCTCCAGCAGTGGATCGATGTGGTGGACCCGAAAAAGGACCCAGAGTTCCCGCTGGACAGTTGGTACTATGACGACCAAGTGATGTACACCACTTATGCCGCCCCCGGCTGGCAGATGATCGTTTCCTATGCCGACGGCAGCTTCACCCTTTGCAATAATGATGTCTTCCGGTCAGACATAGATTACCGCCAGGCGGACCGTCAAACCTTGACGGAGCTGCTCTCCGAGATTCAGATCCAAATCCCAGCGGAGGCGGACTTCTCTTATGATGGGGCGCAATGGCACACCTTCACCCTCCCGGCAACGGAAGAATATCCTCTTGGCGGGACCATCCGAGTCTCCTATCTGGCCGAGGGCAAGATCAAGGAGGTGGAATACCGGGTCCCCCAGGCGGAGGAGGTAGAAAAGGCCGTTCCGATCCGCTCCCCCAAGGAAGCCTACGAGCTGCTGCAAAAGGGCCAGTTTTCTATGGAGGACGACTTTGCCGCCCGGACGGCCCAAATTTTGGGCTATACCCTTACCTATCAGGCCGATTCCAAGGGCTATTTCCAGCCGGTGTACGTCTTCACCGTCCTTTGGGACGGGGACCGGGAAGATACAGTCGCCATCCCCGCCATTCCCTAGGCTCCTTTCATTCGCCGGGGGAGGCATCTTCTTAATACATAGACGGTCCAGGTATTTCTGCCTGGACCGTCTATATATGTGCCCCAAAGAGGGGGTGCGGTTTCTCCCGGGAAGTCGATCACAGAAGCGCGGCGCTGTCCGGGTCCAAGTAGAGCTTGGCGCATTCATGGCGGCGGAGGGCGGAGGCGGGACAGGTCTCGCCGATGGGACCGTAGACCGTGTCCCGGACCGCCCGGGCCTTGGTCCCCGCCGGGACCACGCAGAACAGGCGCTTGCCCCGCATCAGGGCCGGGACCGTCAGGGTCAGGGCGTGGGTGGGGACCTGGGAGAGGGCCTCAAAGCAGCCGTCGTTCACCTGCTGCTGGCGGCAGACCGGGTCCAGGGCCACCTTCTTCACCAGGACCGGGTCGGCAAAGTCCGCCACCGGGGGGTCATTGAAGGCCACATGGCCGTTCTCGCCGATGCCCAGGCAGACGATGTCCGTGGGATACCGCTCCAAAAGGGCGGCGTAGCGGGCGCACTCCGCCTCCGGGTCCGCGCCGCCCCGGAGGTAGTGGACCTCCCGGAAGGGGACCCTGTCGAAGATCGCGCGGCGGAGGAAATTGCCGAAGCCCTGGGGCGCGTCCGGGGCCAGGCCGATGTACTCGTCCATGTGGAAAGCCCGGACCCGGGTAAAATCCACGGTCTTGTCCGCCGCCAGGGCCGCCAGCACCTCGTTTTGGGAGGGAGCGGCGGCAAAGATCATGTCGCAGCACTCCTTTTCCGCCAGCACCTGGCGGATAGCGGCGGCAATATCCCTGGCGGCCGCCGCGCCCATTTCGGCGCGGGTGGGATAAACTTCCACGCGAAGAAAATCGGATGTCAATTCTTTCATAGCGTTCTCCTAACATTCATAGCGGACGATCCCGTCCGTCCAGACCCGGCGGACATTGATGTCCTCGTCAAAAAGGACCAGATCCGCCTTCCGTCCGGGGGCCACAGTGCCGGTCACATCCTGCTTGCCGATCACCCGGGCGGGGGTCTGGGTCATCATTTCCACAGCCTCCGGCAGGGTCGCCCCCGCCAGGCGGATCATGTTCCGCACCAGCCGGTCGGCGGTGCAGATCGAACCGGCAAAGGCGGTCCTGTCCGGCATTTTCGCCACCCCGTCCTCGATAATGACCCGCTGGCCCTGCCCCAGGCTGCCCAGGATGCTCTCCCCCTCGGTCTGGCCTGCGGCGCGCATGGCGTCGGTGATCAGGCACAGGCGCTTGGGGCCGATGAACCGGTAGGCCATTTGCAGCAGCTCCGGGGGCAGGTGGCAGCCGTCGGCGATGATCTCACTGGTGAGCTGGGGCAGGACGTAGGCCGCCTCCACCACGCCGCCCCGGCGGAAGCCGCCCTGCCGGGTGATGGTGGAGCAGCCGGAATAGAGGTGGGTCACATGGGTATAGCCCGCCTCCACCGCCGATACCACCTGGGCATAGGTGGCGTCGCTGTGGCCGATGGCGGCGGTAATGCCTCTCGCTTTCAGCTCCCGGCCCAGGTCCAGGGCCCCCGGCAGCTCCGGCGCCAGGGACCAGCGGAGGATGTCCGGGCACCGCTCCAAGATCTCGGCGCACTCGGCGGGGTCCGGATTCCGAAGCTGGCTGGGGTCCTGGGCCCCCGCCTGGGCGGGGGAAAAGTAGGGTCCCTCCAAATGGAGGCCCAGCAGCCGGGCCCCGTCCCCCAGGTCGGCGCGGCAGCGGTAGAAAATGTCGAACGCCCGCAGCAGCTCCTCCCGGGTGGCGGAGAGGGTGGTCGGCGTCATGCAGGTGGTGCCGTGGCGCAGATGGAGGGCGGCGGCGGTCCGCCACGCCTCCTCGGTGCCGTCCATGAAGTCGGCCCCGCCTCCGCCGTGGAGGTGGATGTCCACAAAACCGTGGGACAGATAGAGGCCCTCCCCGTTGAAGCGGGGCAGGCCCTTCTCCGCCTGACCCACCGGGAGGATCTCCTCGATCCGATCGTCCCGGAGGATCAGGTCCCGGCGCTGGACGTCCCCCTGGACCAGGCGGACGTTTTCGATCACTTGGCGCATGGGACTTCCTCCTTTGCCCGGTCCAGCAGGGACCGGAGGGCGGCGGCGCTCTCCGCCGTGGCGGCCAGGCCCCCCTGGGAGAAGGCCGCGCCGCCGGGCTGGCGCATCAGCGCCTCGGAGATGGAGGCGCCCGCCCGGTAGTGGGTCTCCAGGGACAGCCAGCCGTCGTAACCGTCGGCCAGCAGGGCCCGGAGCAAGCCGGGGTAGTCCACCCACCCCGTGCCGATCTTCACGCACTCCGGCTCTCCGGCGGCGTTGATCCACGCGTCCTTGATGTGGACATGGGCCAGCCAGGGCTTCACCGCCAGATACCCCTCGGGGTAGGGCCGCTCCCGGCCCGGGTCGTAGAGGTCGTTGCCGGGATCATAGATGGCCCCGAATTCCGGGGCGTTGAGCCGCCCCAGCAGCGCCCCCAGGGAGGCGTGGTTGGGGGTGTTCACGCTGGGGTCCGCCTCCAAAAGGAGGCGCTTGCCCCGGTCTTTCAAAATCTCCCGGGCGGGACCGAACGCGTCTACCACCGCCTCCGTCACCTGGGGAACGCCCTCGGCGAAGAAGGCAAAGCCCCGGATGGTTTCGCAGCCCAGAATATCCGCCCCGTCGCAGAGGCGCTTCAGCTTGTCCAGCTCGGAACCCGCCGCCCGGAGGGCACATTTATAAAAGGAACTGGCCAGATCGCAAGCCGTCAGCCCCTCCCCGTCCAAAAGCGCCCGGTACTCCCGGAGGCGCCTGGGGGGGATCTGATCGATGGGGACGTCCTCCACGCTTCTCAGCTCCACCCCCGCCATGCCCTGGGCCCTGGCGAAAGCCGCGGCCTCCCGCAGGTCCTGGGTGGCCTCGTCGGTGATGTAGGCAAGTCTCATTGGAACTTCACCGGCAGCCCCGTCCGGGTGGACTCGTACACGGCACAGATGACCTTCACCGCCAGGGCCGCCTCCTCGGGGGGCAGCATGGGGGCCCGGTCCTCCCGGACCGCCTGGGCGATGTCCCGCAGCAGGCAGATGTGTCCATAGATGCCGATGTCGATGGGGTTTTTCGCGCCGCCCACCACTTCGGAGCCCAGATCGGGCCGGGGCGGGGCGCTGCCCTCATCGATAAAGTCCCAGGCGATGATGTGCTGGTCGTCAAAGCTGACGGTGCCCTTCTCCCCGTAGACGGTGAAGGTGCTGGAATAGCCAGGGTAGGCGGTGGTGGCCCCCTCGATGACGCACAGGGCCCCGTCTTCCATCCGGATCAGGGCGGCGGCGGTGTCCTCCACGGGGATGTCCCGGCAGAGGGTGGCGGCGCGGCCGTAGAGGGTGTCGATTCGGCCGCCCAGCATCCAGAGGATCAGGTCGATGCCGTGGACGCCCTGGTTCATCAGGGCGCCGCCGCCGTCCAAGTCCCAAGTGCCCCGCCAGCCGGCGCTGTTGTAGTACGCCTGATCCCGGTAGTAGTTGAGCCGGGCCTCAGCCATGCAGATCCGGCCCAGGGCCCCCTGGGCGATCAGGTCCTTCAGAGCGATGGCCACGGGCATGAGCCGCCGCTGAAAAATGCACTGCATCTTCACGCCGCACTCCCGGACCACCCGGGTGACCTCCTCGATTTTTTCCGGGGTGATCTCCATGGGCTTTTCGCAGACGATGGCCTTCCCCGCCCGGGCGGCGTCCATCACCACCTGGCCGTGGAGGCCGCTGGGGACGCAGACGCAGACGATGTCGATGTCCGGGTCGGCAAGCATGGCGTGGTAGTCCGGGTAGACCTTTGCCACGCCGTGGTCCCGGGCGAAGGTCTCCGCCTTTTCCCGGTCCGTGTCGCAGCAGCCGTAGAGGCGGCAGTCGTCCTCCTTGAGCTGCTTTAAGGCGCTGGCGTGGGTAAAGGCGATGACGCCGCAGCCTATAATGCCAAAATTCATACAATATCCTCCTTACGCGGACGCTTTTCCGCGGTAATGACAGCGAAAATGCCCCCGCCCCGAGCCGGGCGCGGTTTTGGGGCGGGGATGGCTAATGTTCCTTTTTCTCCGGATGGAGTACCGTTTCCGGCAGGCCGATGGGCTGGCGGTAGGTGTAGAACCGGGAGCTGGAATACCTCTGCCGGTACTCCACCGGGGAGACCTGCTCGTGATTCTTGAAATAGCGGCTGAAATAGTGGAGGCTCTGGAAGCCCACCATCTCCGAGATCTCGCCGATATTGGAGTTGGTGGTCAGGAGCAGCTCCTTGGCCTTGCCCAGGCGGACATAGTTGATGTACTTGTTGGGGGTGGTGTTCATGGACTGCTTGAAGGCCAGGATCAGGGTGCTCTTGCTGACGTTGGCCACCTTTGCCAGGTCGTCCAGATTGATGGGGGTGATGTAATTGTCCTGAATGAAGCGGACGACGGCCGACATATCCACCCCGGTAATGTGTCCGGAGGCGGGCAGCTCCTGGAGCTGGGCGGGTCTGGGCAGGCCCGTCTGGGGCCGCTGGGAGCGCAGAAGAAGTACCAGGGTCAGGCCGAAGTAATAGCAGACGCAGTTGTAGCTATAGGGCGCGGCCTGGGCGCTCTCCCGCAGGATATGGTCAAAATAATATTGAAATCTTCCGAAGTCCACGTCCAGAAAGGCCGGCAGGCGGCTCAAATCCCGGGCGAGCTGCTCGTCCGAAACGGTGAATTTGATGTCCATGAGCTGGGGCTGGGGGTCCTGGTCCGCCTTGGTAATGGCGTGGATCATGTGGGGCTGGATGAGGATGACTTGACGGTCCTGCATTTCCACCGTCTCCTCCCCCAGGGTGATCCGTCCGCCGCTTTTCACCACCGCTATGATCTGATAATAACTGTGACTATGGGGTTCGTTTTCCCAGTATTGGAAATACTTGCCCGACCATAACACGTTAAACTCGTACACAATGGACGCTTCCTTTCCAATCCTAGAATCCGGCATTTTTAGTATAGCACAAATAACCTTATTTGTAAACTACCTCTAAAAAAACTTTTTTTGAATTTTCGTGATATGTGCAAACTGCAAAAAATAAAATCCAAAGACATTTGCCCACGAGTGTGATATACTACGTATACACAAAGGTGGAACTGTCTTTTCAACAGGAATCGTGAGGAGGAGAATCATGAAAATTGCCCTGCTTCCGGATCAGATCGTCTATCCGAAGATCATCCGTCCAAAAGCGGAGGCCGGTTTCCGGGCCCTGGGCGAGGTGGCCGTCAATCTGACCCAGGGAAACGAATTGGAAAACGCCAAAGCCCTCATCCGGGGGGCGAGCTACGCCGTCACCAGTTGGGGCAGCCCCGCCATGACGGCGGAGCTGCTGGACCTGGCCCCGGACCTGAAGCTGGTCGCCCACGCCGCCGGCAGCGTCAAGAGCATCGTCACCGAGGAGATGTATCGCCGGGGCGTCCGCATCGTCTCCGCCGCCCAGGTGCTGAGCACCGGGGTGTCCGAGACGGCCCTGGGTCTGACCATCGCCGCCGCCAAAAACTTCTTCGCCCTGAACGAGGCCGTCCACGCCGGGGGCTGGGGCCACGAGGGCGTCACGGAGCTCTACGACATCACCGTGGGCATCGTGGGGTTTGGACTGGCGGGAAAACACTACGCGGAGCTGCTGCGGGCCTTCGACGTGGAGGTCATCGCCTACGATCCCCTGGTGGGGGCCGAGGCCATGGCCCAGGCAGGCGCGCGGAAGGTGGAGCTGGAGGAGGTCTTCGCCAGAAGCGACGTCCTCAGTCTCCACGCCCCGGCGCTGGAGAGTACGTATCACATGGTAAATCGGAAGACCTTGGCCGCCATGAAGGACGGGGCCGTCCTCATCAACACCGCCCGGGGCAGCCTGGTGGACGAGGCGGCGCTGGTGGAGGCCCTCTCCGCCGGGAAGCTGAAATACGCCTGCCTGGACGTGACGGACCCGGAGCCCCCCGCCCTGGACAGCCCCCTGCGGAAGCTGCCCAACTGCATCCTGACCCCCCATCTGGCGGGCCAGGCCAACAACGGCCTGCGGAAGCTGGGGGACTTCTGCCTGGAGCAGATCACCCGCCACTTGAACGGCCAGCCCCTTGCCGGAGAGGTCCGGCAGGAGATGCTCGCCACCATCGCCTGACATGGAAAAGATCACATCCGCCGGCCTGACCTGGAACGCCGAGCCTCTGAAAACCGGCTTCGGCTTCAAGGGGGGCAGCCTGACGGAGCTCTGGCAGGTGACCTGCCGGGTGTCCACCGATGCCGGGCGGTCCGCCTCGGGGCAGAGCGTCCAGAGCGTCCTTTGGAGCGACGCGGCGGTCTTCGCCCGGCTGGGGCAGACCGCGGGCAATGAGAAAATGCTGGCCCTGACCCGGTACGCCCTGTCCCTGCTCCCCGGCATGGCCCTGGAGGCCCCGCCGGTCATGCTGGAAAAGCTCCTGCCAGAGGTCCTGGCGATGGGCCGGCGGCTCACGGAAAACCAGCGGCTTCGGACCACCTTCGCCCTGAACGCCCTGACGGGGGTGGACTGGGCCCTTTGGAAGCTGTATCGCGGGACCCTGGGGGACCCGGATTTCGGGACCCTCGCCGCTCCCTACTCCGCCTATGTGGGCGGCAGGCAGGCGGCGCTGGGGAGCATCCCCCTGGTGTCCTACGGCACCTCGGAGGAGCAGGTCCTGGACCTGGCGGCCAAGGGCTGTTTCCTCTTCAAGATCAAGATCGGCGCCAACCCCGGGGGCCGGAACGACCCGGAGGAGATGCTCGCCTGGGATATTCAGCGGCTGGCCCGTCTCCATGGACTTCTGTCCACTCTGGAGACTCCCTGGACCGAATCGGGCCGCCCCGCCTACTACCTGGACGCCAACGGCCGCTACGACACGAGAGAGCGGCTGGTCCGGCTCCTGGAGGCGGTGGACAAAATGGGGGCCCTGGACAGCATCCTGCTCTTGGAGGAGCCCTTCCCGGAGAGCGATCTGCGGGATGTGACCGGCCTGCCGGTGACGGTGGCCGGGGACGAGAGCGCCCACTCCGCCGAGGACGCCGTGATCCTCATAGAGGAGCTGGGCTACCGGGCCATGGCCTTGAAGCCCATCGCCAAGACCGTCTCCGTGTCCCTGGCCGTGAGCCAGGCCGCCGGGGAGCGGGGAGCGCCCTGCTTCTGCGCGGACCTGACGGTGAATCCCACCATGGTGGAGCTGAACAAGCGCTTCGCCGCCGGGCTGGCCCCTCTGCCGGGCCTGAAACGGGGCGTTTTTGAGACGAACGGAGAGCAGAATTATCAAAACTGGCGGGCGCTTTGCCGTCAAAGCCCCGCCTATGGGGAGGTCTGGACGGTTCCCAGGCAGGGCCTCTATCCCCTGCCGGAGGAATACTACGCGAAAGATGGAGGCATTTGGAGGGAGCAATAAAATGGACAAGATTCATTACGCCGTCATCGGCTGCGGGATGATCTCCAATTTTCATATCGCGGCCATCCGTGCCTGTCCCGATGCGGTTTTCTCCGGTGTCTACGGACGGGACCCGGAGAAGACCGCCCGCTTTGCCAGCGAACACGGCGTCCGCGCCTACGCCACCACCCAGGAAATTTGGGACGACGAGCAGGTACAGGCGGTGTGCATCTGCACACCCAGCGGGCTCCACGCCCAGTTCGCCCTGGAAGCCATCGAGCATGGCCGCCATGTGCTGGTGGAAAAGCCCATCGCCCTGACCATGGCCGAGTGCGATCAGATCATCCGCCGGGCCAAGGCAAAAAAGGTGCTGGTCAGCGTTATCAGCCAGCTCCGCTTCTCCCCCGCCGTCCAGCAGGTGAAGCGGGCCATGGACCGGAAGGTGCTGGGCAAGCTGGTCTGCGCCGATCTGTACATGAAATACCACCGGAGCCAGAGCTACTACGACTCCGGCGCCTGGCGGGGCACCAAGGCCATGGACGGCGGCGGCGCTCTGATGAACCAGGGCATCCACGGGGTGGACCTGCTCCAATACCTGGCCGGGCCCATCGACACCATCTACGCCTGCGCCAAGACCCTGGCCAGGAACATCGAGGTGGAGGACACGCTCAGCGCCGTGGTGGAATTCCACAACGGCGCGGTGGGAGTCATCCAGGCCACCACCAGTATGTATTCCGGCTTCTGCCGCCGGCTGGAGCTCTGCGGCAAGGAGGGGACCATCATCCTGGAAGAGGACAAGATCCTCCTCTGGGACGTAGCCGACGACAAGGGGATGCCCCATGACATCTCCGGCGTCTCCGACAACCAGGGCAGCTCCGACCCGACCAAGATCAGCGGTCAGGGCCATATCCTACAGGTGTCCAACTTCACCTCGGCCATTCTGGGGCAGGGAGAGCTCCTCGTTGACGCCAAGGAGGGACGGAAGGCCCTGCAGATCGTCCTGGGCGCCTACCGCTCCTCCCAGGAGCACCGGCCCATTCCGCTTGGGGAGGTCAAATAGAGATGAAAACGATCCAAATTTCCGGCAGCCTGCCCCCCCGATTTTGGGAGGGCTTTGGCTGCCTTTCCGGGGACCTGGGGCTCGCCAACGCCCCCGGGGGCCTGCCCGTCCGCTTCTCCAGGGGGGAGGGCCTGACCCTTCGCCTGGACGGCCGGGGGGCGGACATCGTCTGGGGCAAGGCCGTGGAGTGTTTCCGGGGCCTGTCTCTGCTGGCCCAGCACTGGGGCGAGACGGTCTGCCTGGTCCAGAAGCCTTGCTTCGAGACGCTGGGCATCATGTTCGACTGCTCCCGCAACGCGGTCCTGAAGCCGGAGACCCTTCGGTATTTCTTCCGGAAAATGGCCCTGCTGGGCATGGACCTAGGGATGATGTACACCGAGGACACCTACGAGGTGGATGGCTATCCCTACTTCGGCTACCTCCGGGGCCGCTTTTCCAAGGCGGAGCTCCGGGCCCTGGACGACTACGCCGACGCCCTGGGCATCGAGCTGTGCCCCTGCATCCAGACCTTGGGCCATCTGAACCGGGCCCTCCACTGGCCCGCCATGGCCCACATGAAGGACACGGAGGAGGTCCTCCTGGTGGGCGACGAGGCCAGCCTGGCCTTTATCCGGGCCATGCTGGAGTCCGCCTCCGCCCCCTACCGCTCCAAGCGGATCCACATCGGCATGGACGAGGCGTTCTTCCTGGGCAAGGGCGTGTATATGCACCGCCATCCCTACACCCCCGCCTTCGAGCTGATGCAGACCCATCTGAAAAACGTGGGGGCCATCGTCCGGGAGCTGGGGCTCTCGGCCATGATGTGGAGCGATATGTATTTCCGCCTGTCCAGCCCCAGCGAGGGCTACTATGACGCCGCCTCGGTGCCCGCCGAGGTGGTGGCCCAGGCCCCGGAGGACATCACCCTGGTCTACTGGGACTACTACCACCACGACGAGGCCACCTACGACCGGATGCTCGCCATGCACGAGGCCTTCGCCGCCCCCAAAGCCTTCGCCGGGGGCATCTGGACCTGGACCGGCCCGGCCCCTCACTACGAAAAGACCCTCCAGACCGCCCTCCCCGGCCTTCGCCAGGCCCGGGCCCACAAGGTGCCCCTGGTCTTCGCCGCCGCCTGGGGGGACAACGGAGCGGAGTGCAATCTTTTGACCATGCTCTATGGTCTGGCCCTCTACGCCGAGTTCTGCTACACAGGCGACTATGACCCGGCGGAGCTCAACGCCCGTTTCCGGGCGGTGACCGGGGCCGACAGTCAGGCGTTTCTGGACCTGACCCGGTTCCATCACCTCCCGGGGGTGAAGGACTGGTCCCTCCGGCCCGTCAACGCCGCCAAGTTCCTGCTGTACCAGGACCCCCTGGTGCCGCTGTACGAGGCGGATCTGGCGGGGGTGGACATGGCCTCCCATTATGCCGCTCTGGCGGCGGACTATGAACGCTACGCCCGGGAAAACCCGGAATTTTCCCTGCTGCTGACCTTCTACACCAAGCTGGCAGAGGCCCTGGCGAAAAAATGCGCCTACCACCAGCGGGCGGGCAAGGCCGTCCGCGCCGGGGATCGGGAGGAGGCCGGACGCTGCGCCGCCCTGGCGCTGGAGGCTCGGCAGGCCGTGGAGGAGCTGCGGCTGACCTACCGGGAGCTGTGGTACACGACCAACAAAATGTACGGCTATGAGATCATCGACCTGCGCCTGGGCGGGCAGTCGGCCCGGCTGGAATCCGCCGCCGCCATGCTCACCGCCTACGCCCGGGGGCAGCTCGACACCGTGGAAGCGCTGGCGGAGACGCCCCTTCCCTACACCCTTCTGCCCGACGGAGCGCTGCGGGGGAGCTACGCCTGGAACGAGATCGCCTCCGCCAGCAAGCTGGATCTATAAAGGAGAAGGTAAAAATGCGTAAAAAAATCACCGTGGCCATCTGCGGCTTCGGAAACCGGGGAGCGGAGGCCTACGGCAGCTACCAAATGCTCCACCCCGACGAAATGGAGATCGTGGCGGTGGCGGACCCCCGTCCGGCCCGGCGGGCCCTGGCGGTCAAGGAGTACGGCGTCCCCGAGGACCGGTGCTTCACCTCCGGAGAGGCCATGCTGGCCCAGGAGAAGCTGGCCGACGTGATGTTCATCACCACCCAGGACAGCGACCATATCCGCTTCGCCATTCCCGCCCTGGAAAAGGGCTACCACCTGCTGCTGGAAAAGCCCATCTCCCCCAGCCTGGACGAGTGCGTCGCCCTCCGGGAGAAGGCCCACGAGACCGGCCGGATCGTGGTGGTGTGCCATGTGCTGCGCTACACCCAGTTCTATCAAAAATTGAAGGAGCTGCTGGTCTGCGGGGCCATCGGCAAGCTGGAATCCGTCGTCGCCACGGAAAACGTGGCCTACTGGCACTTCGCCCACAGCTACGTCCGGGGCAACTGGCGCCGGGCCGACGAGAGCAGCCCCGTCATCCTGGCCAAGAGCTGCCATGACATGGACATTCTTCGCTACCTGGTGGGCAAGCCCTGCCTGCGTGTGTCCAGCTTCGGCGATCTGGACTGGTTCCGCGCCATCAACGCCCCCCTGGGCAGCGCCGCCCGGTGCCTGGACTGCCAGGTAAAGGCGGACTGCCCCTACGACGCGGAGAAGATCTACCTGACCAATCCGGCCAGCGGCTACTTCGGCGGCCACCGCCAGTGGCCCCTGACGGTGCTGACCAACGACGTCACCGAGGAAGGCATCCGCAAGGCGCTTCAGGTCGGCCCCTACGGCCGCTGCGTCTACCGCTGCGACAACGACGTGGCGGACCATCAGACGGTGAATCTGGAATTTGAGGGCGGCGTCACCGCGGTCTTCAACCTCTCCGCCTTTACCGAGGGGTGCTACCGCACCATCCGCCTGATGGGCAGCCTGGGAGAGCTGGAGGGCAATCTGGACGAGCAAAAAGTGACCCTCCGTCCCTTCGGCGGCCCGGAGAAGGTCTTCACGCTGGACCCCGTGGAGGGCGAATACGCCGGCCACGGCGGCGGCGACGCCCGGATGATGGAGCAGCTTTGCCTGCTGATCTCCGAGGGTGGCCGGGATGCCCTGACCTCCATCGACGTATCCGTGGAGAGCCACCTCATGGCCATGGCGGCGGAGGAGAGCCGTCTGCATGGCGGCAAGCCCATCGACCTGGCGGAGTTTGGGAAAGCCAGAAAATAACGCCCCCTCCCCGGACTCGCTCCGCAGGGAAGTCGCCCCAAAAAAGCGCCGCTGAAAAGGAAAAGATCCGGCTGGAAAACGGACGGTTTTCCAGCCGGAATTTATTTGGGAAAAAAGGGCTCTCGCGGCGGACCCAGGGGCCCTTTTACAGCCGATACTCCATGAAATTCCCGTTGTGGGCAAAGCCGCAGGCGGAATACAGTTTGACCCCCATATCCGACGCGGTGATCTGAACGACGCCGCAGCCATATTCCCGGGCGCCGGCAAGGAGCCTTTGGAGAAGCTCCCGCGCGATCCCCCGCCGCCGGTAGGCGGGGTCGGTGAACATACTGGACAAAAGGCCGATCTTCCCGCTGGGGCAGCCATAGTAGGGCGGCTTTTCCACGAAGGATATCCCGCCGGTGCCGACGAGCTTTTCCCCGTCGAAGGCGAGCCAGGCCGCGAAGGTCCCATCCGCCATGTGCCGGTGATAATAGTCCCTCAAATTCGGCGTCAGATCCCGGTCTGCCGCCGCTCCCTCTTCCCGGAGCTGGCGGAGCCGCGTTTCGATAAACGCCTCGAGTTCCTTTTCCGTCAGTTGTTGGTATGTGATCTCCATTTTCTCCCCTCCACCCCAAGTTTACCACACAATTGGGAAGAAATCAACCGCCCCGTTCCCAGGGCATACCCGCCCCGCCGCCGGCATAGGATGTGGCATACATCTGAAATTTGAGGTGGTACCATTGGAACATTCGCTTAACCACGCCGTGCTGCGGGGAGCGCTCCACGCCCTGCCCGTCTTTTCCCATGAGAACCACGGGAAAAAGTTTTTCCGCTTCCTCCTGGAGGTCCCCCGGCTCTCCGGGGTCGTGGATCTGCTGCCCGTCATTGGGGAGGAATCGCTCCTGGCGGCGCTGGACCCCTCCGCCGGGGGGATGCTCACCGTGGACGGCCAGGTCCGGTCCCACAACTATCGGGAGGAGGGCGCCAGACGGCTGCTGATCTTCGTCTTCGCCGGCTCCATCACCGTGGAGGACGGGGAGCCCGTCAACGAGATCACCCTGGAAGGGACCCTGTGCCGGGAGCCCACCTACCGCCGGACTCCCCTGGGGCGGGAGATCTGCGACGTGATGCTGGCGGTCCCCCGGGCCTTTCACCGGGCGGACTACCTGCCCTGCATCCTCTGGGGCCGGACCGCGCAGGAGCTCTCCGCCTGCCACACCCGGGATCGGATCCATATCCAGGGCCGGCTGCAAAGCCGCCTGTATACCAAGGTCACCGAGGCGGGCCCCCAGGAGCGCACCGCCTACGAGGTCTCCGCCCTCACCGCCTGCCTAGCCCAGGACTAGCCGCAGCGCCAGGCACAAGATCATCCCCACAGCGGTCGGCAGAGCGAATGCCGCCGCTGTTTTTCCTATGCTGCCAGTCTCCTTGTAGATCGTCTGAAGGGTGGTGGTGCAGGGCCAGTGGAACAGGGTGAAGACCATCACCCGCACCGCCACCTGCCAGGTCCACCCGGCGGCCAGCAGGGCCTCGCCCCCCAGGCCCGCCACGCTTTGCAGGCTGCCCCCGCCGGTCAGGATCATCAGCAGGACCGGCACCGTCAGCTCGTTGGCGGGCAGGGCCGCGCAGAAGGCCAGCAAAATGGCCCCGTCCATGCCCAGGAATTTCCCCAGGGGGTCCAGGAAGGCCGCCGCCAGGCCCAGCAGGGGCGTGTTGGCCAAGATCCACAGCACGACTCCCGCCGGGGCCGCCACCGTCAGGGCCCGGCCCGCCACGAAGAGCGTCCGGTCCAGCAGGGAGCGGACCAAGATCTGCCCGATCCGGGGCCGTCGGAAGGGAGGCAGTTCCATGACGAAGGTGCTTTCCCGGTTTTTCAGCACCGTCCGGGTCAGGACCCCCGAGGCGCCCATGGCGCCCAGGACGCCCAGGACCACCGCCCCCGCCACCAGGACCGCCGCGCCCATCCTGGGAAAGAACAGGCTCCCCAGAAGGATCAATGTGGGAAACCGGCCGTTGCAGGGGACCATGGCGTTGGTGAGAATGGCTGCCAGCCGCTCCCGGGGGGAGTCGATGATCCGGCAGCCCGTGACCCCCACGGCGTTGCAGCCCAGGCCCATGCAGAGGGTGAGGGCCTGCTTTCCGCAGCCGCCGCACCTGGCCATGGCCCCGTCCAGCAGAAAGGCCATCCGAGGCAGATACCCCACGTCCTCCAGGATCGTAAACAGGGGGAAGAAAATAGCCATGGGGGGCAGCATCACGGAGATGACCCGGGCGGAGGTGGCGTAGAGCCCATCCAGGAGCACCCCCCGGAGCCACCAGGGGGCGGGGGCCATAAGAGCGGCCAAGAGGCCATAGATCCCGTCGAAAAGCCGCTCCAGCAGGGCCGACGGATAGTTGGCCCCCCAGACCGTCAGCCATACGATGAGAAACAGCAGCGCCAGAAGGATGGGGATGCCGTGGCGGCGGCTCACCAGCACCCGATCCAGGGTCAGCCGCCAGCCCTCCGGGGGCTTCTCCCGGGCGACGCAGGCCCGGCCCAGGTCCTCCGCCGCCCGCACCGGGTCCTCCCAGCGGCGGGGGGCCTGGGGCGCCCCGTCGCAGACCCGGCCAATGGCGGAGAGCAACGCTTCCAGCCCCTGGTCCCGGCTGGCGGAGGTGGGGACCACCGGCGCCCCCAGGGCCCGCTCCAGGCCCTTCAGGTCCACCCGGACGCCCTGGCTCCGGGCCTCGTCCATGAGGTTCACGCAGACCACCGCCCGGTCGCAGCGCTCCAGGACTTGCAGCGCCAAGATCAGGCTCCGTTCCAGGCAGCTCGCGTCGCAGACCGCCACCACGCAGTCCGCTTCCCCGCTGCAAATGTACTCCCCGGCAATACGCTCGTCCTCGGACTCGCCGTCCAGGGTATATGTACCCGGCAGGTCGGTAAAGAGGAATTCCTCCCGCCCCCTGCGGACGCGGCCCTGGGCGATGCCCACGGTCTTGCCGGGCCAGTTGCCGGTGTGCTGGCGGAGGCCCGTCAGGGCGTTGAACAGGGTACTCTTGCCCACGTTGGGGTTGCCCGCCAGGGCCACCTTTCTCCTTCGTTCCGGCCGGGCCGCCATATCAGCAGGTCACCCGGATCTTTTTCAGGTCCGTGGTCCGCAGGGCCAGCACCGCCCCCCGGAAGGACAGGGCCGTCACCTTCCCCCAGGGGCTCCGGTAGCGGCACCGCACCGCCGTCCCCGGCACCAGGCCGAAATCCCGCAGCCGCCGGGTCAGCGCCGGGGGCGTATTCACCTCTATGACAACAGCCCGGGAGCCGGGCCGCAGACGATCCAAGCTGGTTTCCATGGGTATCCCTCCAAACATCTATGCCATCATATCCCGGGAGCGGCCGTTTGGTGAACGGGCCGGAAAAAAATCTTTTCAAACCGTCGAATCTGTGCTACAATGGGGAAAAAGGAGGGAAGCCCCATGGAAGAAAAGGTGGCGGCCATTATCGCCGCCCTAAAGGAGATCTACCCCCAGTCCATGTGCGCCCTGCACTACGGCAAGGACTATGAGTTGATGATCGCCGTCCGGCTGTCGGCCCAGTGCACCGACGCACGGGTGAATCTGGTGACGCCGGCCCTCTTCGCCGCCTATCCCACGCTGGAGGCCATGGCGGCGGCGGATGTGGGAGAGGTGGAAAAGCTGGTCCACGCCTGCGGGTTCTATCACCACAAGGCCCGGGACATCGTTCTGGCCTGCCAGATGCTCCTTTCCGACTACGGCGGGAAGGTCCCCGGCACCATGGAGGAGCTGCTGCGGCTCCCCGGCGTCGGCCGGAAGACCGCCAACCTGCTCCTGGGCGACATCTACCGGGTCCCTGGCAGCGTGGTCTGCGACACCCACTGTATCCGGATCTGCGGCCGTCTGGGCCTCACCGATGGGAGCAAGGACCCGGAAAAGGTGGAGCGTCAGCTCCGGGCGATCCTGCCGCCGGAGGAGAGCTCCGACTTCTGCCACCGGGTGGTCCTCTTCGGGCGGGATACCTGCACCGCCCGGACGCCAAGGTGCGGAGAATGTCCCCTGTCGCCATGGTGCAGCTACGTCGCTCAATAACCAAACCTGGCCGCCGGAAATCCCGGCGGCCAGGCTTGCTAGCTTGTCAAATCGCCTTTCCGAGTTTGCCGTCCGCAGACGGCAACCCCATTTTAATCATTTTTTGCCAGGGCGTGTACCTGGCAAAAAATACCTCTCAGGCTGAGAGTGTGCGAGCCGGGGGCCCGCCCCCGGCGAGTGCGCGGGTCAGCCTGCAATCCCCTCCAAATGGGAGCCCAGCGAAGCGGGTCCCATTTGGAAGGCTGTCAAAAACGATAGTTTTTGACAGCCGCCTGGCCTGGGCCGCTTTCGGCGGCCCAGGCTTACTTTTATTTTTTGTCCCGCTTGCGGCAGAGGTAGATGTCCAGCTTTTCCTTCATGTTGTCGGGCATTTCCTTGGCCACCGGGCAGGTGTACGCGTTGGCCATCCGCTCGGAGAAGGAGATGAGGAAAGCGATATCCTCCTCCATCCGCTCGCCCTTCACCAGGTCCATGGTGTCGTAGCGGACGTGGATGGGCGCGGTGCCGCCGGGGGCCTGGCGGGCAAAGGAGATGGCGGGAATGCCCTTGTCGGCAAAGGGAGTGGAGTCGCTGGAATAGACGCCCTGGCGGGCGGAGATCCCAAAGCCTGCCTCGCTGCCAAAATATTCAATATAATGGACCAGCTTCTCCTCGCTGGTACAGCAGGCGATGAATTTGCCCATGACGGAGCCGATCATGTCCAGGTTGATGTTCAGGACCACATTTTTCAGATTCTCCTCCTCGGCACAGTGGGCCTTGGCCCCCAGCAGGCCCCGCTCCTCGCTGCCGCACCAGACAAAGCGGAGCGTGTGGCGGTGGGGATGGGCCGCGAAATGTTCCGCGATGCCCAGGATGCCGATGCTGCCGGACATATTGTCATAGGCCCCCTGGGACAGGAAGGTGGAGTCATAGTGAGCGGAGAAGACGATGGTGTCAGGGATCTGGCCGGGAAGCTCCAGGACCACGTTCCGGGACTCGCCCTGGTATTCGGTCTGCCGGAGGACGATCCTGGCGGTTTGGGGGTCCCCGGCGACGATGGCCGTGGCGTCCTTCACGTTGATGTGGACCCCGGGGAGCTTCCGGCCCTGGCTGATGTAGCTCCGAAGCTCCCGGCGGTCGATGTCCCGGTCCGGGGCGGTGACGGAGCCGCCGTAGGTGATGAAAGCCAGAGCGCCGCTGTCCACCAGGTCCCGGTAGGTCCAGCAGCCCAGATAGCCGTCCAGCAGGACGATCTTCCCGGCGCAGCGGGACAGGCTCAGCTTATCCGTGCCGGTCAGGTAATAGAAGGGGGCCTCCACCTCCCCGCTGCCAGAGCAGAGGTACCCACGGCATGGGATCTCCCGGCCGTCCACCGTCAGGACCGCCTCCTCCACGTCGGCCATGTCCACGGGGAAGGGCTCGATCCGGGCGGTCAGGCCCAGGGAGGCGCACTTTTTCACAAAATACTCGGCGCAGCGCAGCTCCTCCGGGCTGCCGCCGGTGCGGACATAGGCGGTGTCCTGAAAAATCTGCATAATTTCCTTGGCGTTCATGTTTTGACCTCCTGAAATGGATTTTTTTCAAAATAAGCGAGGACCTTCGGGTCCAGGATCTCCCGGTAGGAGCCCCCCAGCTCCGCCAGGGACCGGCAGACCAGCTCCGCCACCCGAACGGCGCCGGCGGGTTTCAAGTGGGTGTTGTCCTTGGGCCACATATAAAGGGGTCTGCTGGCCTCGTCCCCCAGGGCCGCCACCATGGCCTCGGTCATGGCCGTCAAGTCCACCAGGGGGACGCCCTCCTCCCGGCCCACCCGCCGCATGGCCTCTGGGTAAAGGCCGTGGCTTCCGGGGCAAAAGCGGTGCTGGGAAAACCGCCGCCGGGCGATCGGCGTCACCAGCACCGGAAGGGCGCCCGCCCTCCTGGCGGCCTGGATGAAGATGCGGAGATTGGCCGGGAAGGTGGTTTCCGGGTCCGTGTGGCGGGGAAGGTCGGGCTTTTCGTCGTTGTGGCCGAACTGGATCAAAAGCAGGTCCCCGGGCTCCAGGGCCGCCGCCACCGGAGTGAAAAAGCCCTCATCCAGGAAGGACCGGGTGCTGTACCCGTTCTTCCCGTGGGCGCGGACCCGGACGCCGTCCCTCACGAACAGCTCCATGGCCTGGGCAATGCCGGTCTGGGGATAGGTGTCGAATTTGTTATAGGCGACGGTGCTGTCGCCGATGTAGTAGAGCGTGGGCATGGCGGTCCCTCCCGGCGTTTTCCATATTGTACAGGAAAATCCCAAAAATGGCAACCTTAAAATTTGAAGGCTTGGTAAATTTTGGGCGGCGGCACTTGAAATACCCGGGAAAACTGTTATAATAGAAAATTGATAATTTGGGTAAATTTACCCAGGCACGGCGGTTTCCGCCGGAAAGGAGGGTCTATGGCCGGTATTTCTGGCGTCCGGCGGAGGACGCGGCTGGCGCCCACGCAAATGATCGCTTTGGCCTTTTTGGCCCTGATCCTGCTGGGTGCGGGGCTTCTGACCCTGCCCGCCGCCTCCGCGAGGGGGGAGAGCTGCGGCTTTCTGCCCGCCCTGTTCACCGCCACCTCCGCCACCTGCGTCACGGGGCTGGTGCTCTTCGATACGGGGGTCCAGTGGTCCCTCTTTGGCCAGGGGGTCATCCTGGGGCTGATCGAGATCGGCGGGCTGGGCTTCATGTCCGCCGCGTCGCTGGTCGTGTTCCTGCTGGGCAGACGGGTGGGCCTGCGGCAGCGGATGCTCATGGCCCAGGCGCTGAGCATGGATGAAATGGCCGGCATCGTCCGGCTCCAAAAATGGGTCTTGCAGAGCAGCCTCACCGTCCAGGGGGCGGGGGCGCTGATCCTGTTTCTCCGATTCCTGCCCGAGTTCGGCTGGCGGCAGGCGGCCTGGTGGGGCGTATTCCACGCCGTGTCCGCCTTCTGCAACGCCGGATTCGACATCTTCGGGCAGGTCTTCCCCGCCGGGATGGGAATGATCACCTTTAACGGCGACATCGTGGTCTGCGGGGTGCTGATGGCCCTGATCCTCATCGGCGGGCTGGGCTTCTTCGTGTGCCGGGAGGTGGTGACGCTGCGGTCCTTCCGGAAATTCAGCGTCTACACCCGGCTGGTGCTGGTGATGTCGGCGGCCCTGGTGGTGTCCGGGGCGGCGGCGGTGTGTCTGCTGGAATGGAACAATCCCGCCACCTTGGGCCCCATGGCCCCCTGGCAGAAGATCCTCAACGGCTTTTTCCAGAGCGTCACCACCCGCACCGCCGGCTTTGCCGCCATTGACCAGGGCGGGCTCACCGACGCCGGAAAGGCCGTGAGCATGGTCCTCATGCTCATCGGCGGAGCCTCCGGCTCCACCGCCGGCGGCGTGAAAATGGTCACCGTGGCGGTGCTGGCCCTCTTCGTCTGGGCCCGGGCCCGGGGGCGGGACCATGTCTGCGTCTTCCGCCGGACGGTGCCCGAGGGGAAGGTCATGGACGCCATGACCCTGACCTGCCTGATGGTGGCCCTGGCGGTGGCGGGGGCCGTCTGCATCTGCGCCGGCTCCGGGTTCTCCCTGACCGACGGGGCCTACGAGGCGGTGTCCGCCCTGGCCACCGTGGGCCTCTCCGCGGGGGGCACCGCCGGGCTGAATCTGTGGTGCAGACTGCTCATCATCGTCTATATGTACTTTGGCCGGGTGGGGGTGCTGACCCTGAGCCTGGGCTTCCTCATGGGCAACCGGGCGGAGTCCCGCTTCCGGTACGCCCAGACCAATCTGCTCATTGGATAGGAGGAAAAAATGAGATCCTTTATTGTTGTGGGCCTGGGCCGGTTCGGCGCCGAGGCAGCGAAAAAACTCTGCGAGCTGGGCTGCGAGGTCCTGGCCATGGACCGGGACCCGGATCTGGTCCAGCAAGTCAGCAACGAGGTCACGCAGGCCGTGGTGGGCGACGCCAGGGACAAGGAGGTCCTCCGGGCCCTGGGGGTGCGGCAGTTCGACTGCGCCATCGTGGCCATCGGGGACAGTCTGGCGGACTCCGTGCTGGCCACCATGAATCTGAAGGAGCTGGGGGTCCCCACCCTGGTCTGCAAGGCCCATGACGAGACCCATCGCCAGGTCCTGCAAAAGCTGGGGGCGGACCAGGTCCTGATCCCCGAGCAGGAGGGCGCCAACCGGCTGGCCCGGAGCCTTTCCAGCCACAATGTTCTGGACTACATCGAGCTGAGTCCGGACTACGGCATCATCGAGATCCCCGCTCCCAGAATCTGGCAGGGCAAGGATCTTCGGGAGCTGAACGTCCGGGCCAAGCTGGGGCTGAATATCATCGCCGTCAAGCGGGACGGGAACATCACCGTCTCCCCCGGGGCGGAATTCGTTCTGGAAAAGGACGACGTCATGGTCGTCCTGGGCAATACCAAGGCCCTGAAAGCGGTGCAGGCCCTGTGACGCCGGTCCGCCTGACCTCCCGGAAAAATCCCGCCCTTCAGCGGGTCCGCCGGCTCCTGACCTCCCGCCGGGAGCGGGAAGCGGCGGGGCTCTACGCCGGGGAGGGGACCAAGCTCCTCTCCGAGGCCCTCCGCTGGGCCCAGTTGGACACCGTGGTGCTCGCCGACGGCGTGGAGGCGGCGCTTCCCGAGGACGTCGCCGTCTACCGGGTGCCGGAGGAGGTCTTGGCTTCCCTCTCCACCCAGGAGGCCCCCCAGGGGGCGGTGTTCCTGTGCCGGACGCCGGAAAGGGGGCCCTTTGTCCCCAGGCCGGGGATGCTCCTGCTGGACGGCGTCCAGGACCCGGGCAATCTGGGCACCATTCTGCGGACCGCCGACGCCTTTTCCGTTCCGGTCGCGCTGCTGGAAGGCTGCGCCGATCCCTTCGGGCCCAAGACGGTCCGGGCCTCCATGGGGGCGGTGTTTCGCTCCCCGCCGGTCCTGACCCGGTGGGAGGAGGCCCTTGCCGCCTGCCGGGCGGCGGGCGTTCCCCTGGCGGTCACCGCCCTGGGGGTGGACGCGGCGGATGTGCGCCGGGCCCCTGTCCGGGACCTGGCGGTGGTCATTGGCAGCGAGGGCCGGGGCGTCCGGCGGGAGATCCTGGAAAACGCGGACCGGACCCTGGCGATCCCCATGGGTCCCGCGTGCGAGTCCCTCAACGCCGCCGTGGCCGCCGCCATCGTGGCCTGGGAAATGATCCGATAGAAAGAGAAACGGGGGAACCAATATGCTGCTCCACTGGATATGGCTGTCCCTGCTGCCCCTGTCGCCCAGGCGGCGGTGGGAGCTGCTGGACCGGTTTTCCGACCCGGAGGCCCTGTTTTTCGCCAGGGACGGCGAGCTGTCCGGTCTGCCGGAGAAGACCCGGGCCGTCCTTGCCAAGCGGGACCTGGGCCCGGCGGAGAAGGTCCTGGAGCAGAGCCAGGAAAAGGGGATCCGCCTCCTGCCCCTTCGGGATCCGGACTATCCCGACCGCCTGAAAAACATCGCGGACCCGCCGGTGCTGCTGTACTGCCGGGGACGGCTGCCGGACTTTGACCGCAGGCCGCCGGTGGGGGTGGTCGGCACCCGGAAGGCCTCCGCCTACGGCCTCAGCGCCGCCAGACGGATGGGCTACCAGCTTGCCCAGTGGGGCTTTTTGGTGGTCACCGGCATGGCCGTCGGGGTGGACGCCATGAGCGCGGTGGGAGCTCTGGCGGCCGGAGCGCCGGTGGTGGGCGTTCTGGGCTCCGGGGTGGACGTGGAATATCCCGCCGAAAACCGGGCGCTTCTCCGGGACACGGCGGAGAACGGATGCCTCCTGTCGGAGTTTCCGCCGGGGACTCCCGCGGACCGGTGGCACTTTCCCCAGAGAAACCGCATTTTGAGCGGCCTGTGCGCGGGGGTGGTGGTCGTGGAGGCCCCCGCCCGGAGCGGCTCCCTCATCACCGCCCGGCTGGCCTCCGAGCAGGGGCGGGACGTGTTCGTGGTCCCCGGGAATGTGGACGTGGCCAGCTTCGCCGGGAGCAACGCCCTGCTGCGGGACGGGGCCATTCTGGTCACCTGCGCCGGAGACGTGGCGGAGGAGTATCTTCCCCTCTATCCCCAACTGAAACGGCCGCCCCTGGACCGGGAAGACCCGGCCTTCGCGGCAAAGGTCGCCCAGGAACCGGCCCTTCCGAAAAAATCCCGGAATACATCGGAGAAAAAAGACAAAAAATCCATTGACAAGGAAGTTTCCCCGCCATATAGTGATGCTGCCCGCCCCGCCCTGACCGAGACGGAACGGAAGCTCCTGGACCTGATGGGCGGGCAGGAAACGCTGGTGGACACGCTGATCGCCGCCTCCGGCCTGCCGGGCCAGACGGTGCTGTCGGCCCTGACCACCCTGCAGATCAAGGGCGCCGCGATCCGGCTCCCCGGGTCCCGGGTGGCCCCCAAGTGACCCCATGATGC
This sequence comes from uncultured Oscillospiraceae bacterium, assembly GCA_947625965.1. GTDB lineage: Bacteria > Bacillota > Clostridia > Oscillospirales > Oscillospiraceae > Faecousia. Next base: position 7,484 of record CANQQO010000005.1, on the reverse strand, counting down.
CGATCTCGCGTCGGCGGTCCCTCGCGGAGGCAAAGCCCTTTCCATAAAAGCCCCGTTTTTATGGAAGAATCGTATGAAGCATTAGGAGGAGAACATGGCAAGACCTTCAAATCTGGTGATTGTGGAATCGCCCTCCAAGGCGAAGACCATTGGAAAATATTTGGGCCCGGAGTACACCGTCAAGGCCAGCATGGGCCACCTCCGGGACCTGCCAAAGAGCACCCTGGGGGTGGACATCGACCACGGCTTCCTCCCGGAGTACCGTCCCCTGGAGGGGAAGGAGGACATCATCGAGGACCTGCGGAAGGCGTCCCGGCAGGTGGACATGGTCTACCTGGCCACCGACCCGGACCGGGAGGGGGAGGCCATCTCCTGGCACCTCAAGGAGCTGCTGGATCTGCCCGAGGAAAAGACCCGGCGGGTCACCTTCAACGAGATCACCCAGCGGGTGGTGACGGAGGCCATCCGCCGCCCCCGGGGCATCGACTATTGCCTGGTGGACGCCCAGCAGGCCCGGCGGATCCTGGACCGGATCGTGGGCTATCAGCTCTCTCCCCTGCTGTGGAAAAAGATCCGGCGGGGCCTGTCGGCGGGCCGGGTCCAGAGCGTGGCCACCCGGCTGGTGGTGGACCGGGAGAACGAGATCCGGGCCTTCCAGCCCCGGGAATACTGGTCCCTGGACGTGACGCTGGACCGGCTCGACGGTCCCGGCTCCTTCGTGGCCCACTACCACGGGGAGGACAAAAAGCGGGAGCTGGAAAACGAGGAGCAGGTCCAGGCCGTTATCGACGACATCACCGGCAAGGAATTTACCATCGACAAGGTGCGGCGCTCGGAAAAGAAGCGCAACGCCGCCCCGCCCTTCACCACCTCTACATTGCAGCAGGAGGCCTCCCGGAAGCTGAACATGACCCCCCGGCAGACCATGGTGGTGGCCCAGCAGCTCTACGAGGGCGTGGACGTGGACGGCCAGGGGACCCTGGGCCTCATCACCTATATGCGGACCGACTCCCTCCGCCTCTCCGACGAGGCCATGGACGCCGCCAAGGATTTCATCGAGCGGCGCTACGGAAAGGAGTATTCCTACGGCTCCCGCCATGTGTTCAAGACCAAGTCCGGGGCCCAGGACGCCCACGAGGCCATCCGCCCCACCCATGTGGAGCTGGAGCCCGACGCGGTGCGCCACTCCCTGAGCTTTGACCAGTACCGGCTCTACAAGCTGATCTGGAGCCGCTTCCTGGCCACCCAAATGGCCAACGCCGTCTATGACGCCACCTCCATCGACGCCTCCTGCGCCGGCCACATCTTCCGGGCCAGCCATCAGAGCGTGAAATTTCCCGGCTTCCTGACGGTCTACGAGGAGGGCCGGGACGACGAGGGGGAGGCCCTGGGTTCTCCCCTTCCGGACCTTGCCGAGGGGGAGCGGGCCAGAGCCGCGAAGATCGAGAAGGAGCAGCACTTCACGCAGCCCCCCGCCCGGTACACCGAGGCCACCCTCATCAAGGCCATGGAGGAAAACGGCGTGGGCCGTCCCTCCACCTACGCCGCCACAGTCTCGGTCATCGAGGACCGGGAGTACGTGACAAAGCAGGACAAGCGTCTCTCCCCCACCCCCCTGGGGGAGGTGGTGACGGGACTGATGGTGGAGCGGTTCCAGGACATCATCGACGTAGAATTCACCGCCAACATGGAGCAGCGCCTGGACGAGGTGGAGGAGGGCAAGCGGGACTGGAAAAACCTGCTGGCCGAGTTCTACCAGGATTTCCACCGGGAGCTGACCGAGGCGGAGACCGCCCTGGACGGGGTCCGGCTGAAGGTCCCCGATGAGGTGACCGACGAGGTCTGTGAGCTATGCGGCCGGAAAATGGTCATCAAGACCGGCCGGTTCGGCAAATTCCTGGCCTGCCCCGGCTATCCCGAGTGCAAAAACACCAAGCCCCTGGTGGAGCGGATGCCGGGCCGGTGCCCCAAGTGCGGGGCGGGGCTCCTCAAGCGGAAATCCCAGAAGGGCTATGCCTACTACGCCTGCGAGCGGGGGGCGGCCTGCGGCTTCATGACCTGGGACGTGCCCACGGCCCAGGACTGCCCAAGCTGCGGCCAGACCATGTTTAAGAAGTCCGGCCGGGGCCGGCAGAAGCCTTTCTGCGTCAACCCGAGCTGCCCGGACTTCCTGCCAGAGGACAAGCGGGGCTACTATCATAAGAAAACCGAGGGGGCCGAAGGGGAAACACCCGCCAAAGCCGCGAAACCGGCAAAGCCCGCCAGATCTCCCGCCCGGAGGAAAAAGGCATGACGGTGAAGGTGGTCGGCGGCGGGCTGGCCGGGTCTGAGGCGGCCTGGCAATTGGCCCGGCGGGGGCTTGCCGTGGAGCTCATCGACATGAAGCCCCAAAAAATGACCCCCGCCCATCACAGCCCGGAATTTGCCGAGCTGGTCTGCTCCAACTCCCTCCGGGGGGACCGGCTGGAAAACGCCGTGGGGCTGTTAAAAGAGGAGCTCCGCCGCCTGGGGAGCCTGATCCTGGAGTGCGCCCTGGCCACCCGTGTGGAGGCCGGGGGGTGCCTGGCGGTGGACCGGCAGGGCTTCGCCGCCCTGGTGACGGAAAAGCTCCGGACCCATCCCAACATCACCATCCGCTCCGAGGAGATCACTTCCGTGCCCCCCGGGCCCGTCATCGTGGCCACGGGGCCCCTGACCTCCGCGGCCCTGTCCAAGGCCATCGGGGAATACTTCGGGGAGGATCATCTCCACTTCTTCGACGCCGCCGCGCCGTTGATCTCCGCCGCCTCCGTGGACATGGACCTGGCTTGGCGGCAGAGCCGGTACGACCGGGGGACGGATGATTATGTAAACTGTCCCCTGGACAAAGAGCAGTATCTTGCCTTCGTCAAAGCCCTGGCGGAGGCGGAGGAGGCCCCGGTCCACGGATTTGAGGACAGCGGGGTCTTCGAGGGCTGTATGCCCGTGGAGGTCATGGCCCGGCGGGGCGTGGACACCCTTCGCTTTGGACCCATGAAGCCCGTGGGGCTTCGGGATCCCCGGACCGGCAGAGAGCCCTACGCCGCCGTCCAGCTCCGGCAGGACAACGCGGCGTGCAGCGTCTACAATCTGGTGGGTTTCCAGACCCATCTGAAATTTCCCGAACAGAGGCGGGTCTTTTCCATGATCCCGGCCCTGAGAAACGCGGAGTATCTGCGCTACGGGGTCATGCACCGCAACACCTTCCTCCAATCTCCCAAGCTCCTGGACCGGTTCTACCGGGACCGGCGGGACCCGCTGGTGGCCTTTGCCGGACAGATGACCGGGGTGGAGGGATATGTGGAGAGCGCCGCCTCGGGCTACCTGGCGGCGGCGGCCATGGCCGCCCAGCTCCAGGGCCGGCCCCTGCCGGAGTTTCCCCAGGAGACGGCCATCGGCGCTCTGGCCCTGTACATCAGCGACAGCCGGGTGGAGCATTTCCAGCCCATGAACGTCAATTTCGGTATTCTCTCCCCTCTGGACCGGCGGGTGCGGAAAAAGGCGGAGAAAAATCTTGCCATTGCCCAGCGCTCCCTGGCCATCATCGACGAAATGATCGCCCGGGGGATCTAGGGAGGCGCCGGACCCTGCCAGGCGGCGCTTTTCCGCCGGGAATGGGGCATGGGAAGCGCAGGCGCCCTCCCGTTCCCATTCCTTTTCCCGACGAAAAAACCCGCGCCCTCCCCCCGATCGATCCTGCGCTTTCCCAAATGTTCATTTAGAAAGAGGTGTGTCTATGAAGATCATTCTCGATGCCATGGGCGGCGACAACGCCCCCCAGGCTCCCGTGCTGGGAGCCTTCCAGGCGGCCAAAGACTTCGGGGTGGAGATCACCCTGGTCGGCCGGGGAGAGGCGATCTTGGAAGCCATGCGTTCCGCCGGCATCCAGGATCTGCCGGAGGGGATCGAGGTCGCCAACGCCGACGACGTGGTGGATATGCACGACGACCCCGCCACGGTCCTCCACAAGCGGAAGGGTTCCTCCATGATCCTGGGGCTGAAAATGCTGGCCGACGGGCAGGGCGACGCCTTTGTCTCCGCCGGAAGCACCGGGGCGCTGCTCACCGGGGCGACCCTGCTGGTCAAGCGGGTGAAGGGCATCCGCCGGGCAGCCCTGGGTCCCGCCATGCCCAACAAGGCCGGCGGCAAGACCGTGATCCTGGACTCCGGGGCCAACGCCGAATGTACGCCGGAATTCCTGCTCCAATTCGGCCTGGTGGGGGCCCTCTACGCCAAAAAGGACTTGGGGGTGGCGGAGCCCAAGGTGGGCCTTCTGAACATCGGCGCCGAGGACAGCAAGGGCACCCCCCTGCAAAAGGAAGCCTATGGGCTGCTCAAGGACGCCGGAGAAAAAGGCTATTTCCGGTTCGTCGGAAACGTGGAGGCCCGGGACGTGCCTCTGGGGGCGGTGGACGTGATCGTCTGCGACGGCTTCTCCGGCAATGTGCTCCTCAAATCCATCGAGGGCACCGCCATGTTCATGGGCAGCCAGGTGAAGAAGATGTTCAAGAAGAATCCCCTCACCATGCTGGGGGCCCTGCTGTGCCGCTCCGGCATCCGGGACCTGACCAGGCTCCTGGACTACCGGGAGATCGGCGGCACGCCCCTGCTCGGCATCCGGAAGCCCGTCATCAAGGCCCACGGCTCCTCCGACGCCCTGGCCTTCCGCAACGCCATCCGGCAGGCCCAGGCTGCCTGCGAAAATGATCTGACCGAGGAACTGGAGCAGGGCCTCCGGGCTCTGTCCGGCAAGGAGGAGAAAAATGGATGAAAAATTGGAGGCCGCCCTGGGTTACCGGTTCCGGGACCCGGCCCTGCTGCAAAACGCGCTGACCCACTCCTCCTACGCCAACGAGTCCTGGCACAACAGCCTGGCCAGCAATGAGCGGCTGGAATTTCTGGGGGACTCCATTCTGGGCATGGTGGTGGCGGACTTTCTGTACCGCAGCTTTCCCAACCGGCCCGAGGGAGAGCTGACCCGGATGCGGGCGGACATGGTCTGCGAGCAGAGCTTGGCAGCGGCGGCCGGCAAGGTCCGGCTGGGGGCCTACCTCCTGCTGGGCCACGGTGAGGAACAGGGCGGCGGGCGGACCCGCAGCTCCATCCTGGCCGACGCCATGGAGTCCGTCCTGGCGGCCAGCTACCTAGATGGGGGCCTGGCGGCGGCGGAGGGGATCATCCGCCGGCTGATCCTGGTGGAGGTCCCCGTGGACCATCTCCACAACGCCGACTACAAGACCGCCCTGCAAGAGCTGGTCCAGCAGAAGAAAAATCAGGTCCTCTCCTACCACCCCATTGGGGAGACCGGCCCGGACCACGACAAGCGGTTCCGGGTGGAGGTCCGCCTCAACGGCCAGGTGGTGGGCCAGGGCAGCGGCAGCAGCAAGAAGCGGGCCGAGCAGGACGCCGCCCGCGTCGCGATGGAGACGCTGAGAGGAAAATAAGGAGGCACTATGGCACATTACGACTATCTCATTGTGGGCGCGGGCCTCTTTGGCGCCGCCTTTGCCCAGCGGGCCCGGCAGGCGGGGCGATCCTGCCTGGTCATCGACAAGCGGGACCACATCGCCGGCAATGTCTACACCAGGACCGTGGAGGACATCCACGTCCACGTCTACGGGGCCCACATTTTTCACACCAACGACAAGCGGGTGTGGGATTATGTAAACCAATTTGCGGAATTCAACCGCTTTACCAACTCCCCCGTCGCCAATTATCACGGGGAGCTGTACTCCCTGCCCTTCAATATGTATACCTTCAATAAGATGTGGGGCGTGGTGACCCCGGCGGAGGCGGAGGCGGAGATCGCCCGGCAGCGGAAGGCCGCCGGGATCACGGAGCCCAGGAACCTGGAGGAGCAGGCCATTTCCCTGGTGGGGGTGGACATCTATGAGAAGCTGGTGAAGGGCTACACGGAAAAACAGTGGGGCCGCCCCTGCGCGGAGCTTCCCGCCTTCATCATCCGGCGGCTGCCAGTGCGGCTGACCTTTGACAACAACTATTTCAACGCCCGCTATCAGGGCATTCCCATCGGGGGCTACACCGCCATGGTCCAGGCCATGCTGGGGGACACCCCGGTGGAGCTGAACGAGGATTATCTGGCAAACCGGGAAAAGTGGAACGCCCTGGCGGACAAGGTCCTCTACACCGGCCCCATCGACGCCTATTTTGACTACCGCCTGGGGGCGCTGGAATACCGCAGCGTCCGCTTTGAGACGGAGCTGCTGGACATCCCCAACTTCCAGGGCAACGCGGCGGTGAACTACACCGACCGGGAGACCCCCTGGACCCGGATCATCGAACACAAGTGGTTCGAGGACAAAAACCAGCCCAAAACGGTCATCAGCCGGGAGTACAGCTCCGAGTGGAAGCCCGGGGACGAGCCCTACTACCCTGTCAACGACGGGAAAAACGGCGCTCTCTACGCCCAGTACAAGGCCCTGGCGGACCGGGAGGAAAAGCTCCACTTCGGCGGCCGTTTGGGAGAGTACAAATACTACGACATGGACGCGGTCCTGGCCCAGGCCCTGGCCCTGGCGGACCGGGAATTGTAAGATCCCGGGCTTTTGCCGCTTTTCCAAAAAAACAAACCAGATCCGGCTGGAAAGGGGACGCGTTCCCCGTTTTCCAGCCGGATCTTCCGCTTTTCAGAGGGGCGGTCTGCGGGACCGGGACCCCGTTTACACGATGCCCTGGGCCTCCATGGCCTGGGCGACCTTCCGGAAACCAGCAATATTGGCGCCGGCGACGTAGTCCCCATCCAGGCCGTACTCCTTCGCCGCCGCGTCCAGGTTGTGGAAAATGTTCACCATGATGCCCTTCAGACGGCTGTCCACCTCCTGGAAGGTCCAGCTCAAACGCTGGGAGTTCTGGCTCATCTCCAGCGCCGATGTAGCGACGCCGCCGGCGTTGGCCGCCTTGCCCGGGCAGAACAGGATCCCGTGGTCCTGGAAATACCGGGTGGCCTCCAGGGTGGTGGGCATATTGGCTCCCTCCGCCACGGCAATGCAGCCGTTCGCCGCCAGAGTCTCGGCGTCCTCCAGCCCCAGCTCGTTCTGGGTGGCGCAGGGCAGGGCCACCTGGCACTTGACCGTCCAGACGCCCTTGCCGGGATGGTACACCGCCCCGGGGCGCTTGGCGGCGTACTCCGTCAGGCGGGCCCGGCGGACCTCCTTGACCTCCTTGAGCGTCGCCACGTCGATGCCCTCCGGGTCGTAGATCCAGCCGGTGGAGTCGGAGCAGGTGACGGGCTTGGCCCCAAGCTGCCACGCCTTCTGGATGGCGTAGGTGGCCACGTTCCCCGCGCCGGAGACCGCCACGGTCATGCCCTCCAGGCTGTGGCCGTTGCACTTGAGCATCTCCTCCGTCAGGTAGAGGAGCCCATAGCCGGTGGCCTCGGTGCGGGCCAGGGAGCCGCCGTAGGACAGGCCCTTGCCGGTCAGAACTCCTTCATACGTCCCCCGGAT